>NZ_JACHFN010000019.1 GCF_014201885.1 Deinococcus budaensis
CGTGCGGGAGTAGCTCAGCTGGTAGAGCACTACCTTGCCAAGGTAGATGTCGCGAGTTCGAATCTCGTCTCCCGCTCCATCCCCCCGCCCCCACCCCCCGGTGGGGGCTTTTTTTCATGCCCCGCGCCGTTGAAGTGTTGCCTATGCGGCGGCTGCGGAGATTGGTCCCGGCGCATGTATCTGCCGTCTTTCAAGGGCCTGAAGCGCATCGGGCAAAATACAGAGATGTTTGAATTTGAAATTCAGCGGCGTGACGGCCGTGCGCGAACCGCCACCTTTCTGACGCCGCGTGGTGAGGTGAAGACCCCCATGTTCATGCCAGTCGGAACCCAGGGGTCGGTTAAAGGCATCAGTCCGCAGGAGCTGAGCGACATCGGCTCCCAGATGATTCTGGGCAACACCTACCACCTGATGCTGAGGCCTGGTGAAGCCCTGGTCGCGGCCCACGGTGGACTGCCCGGGTTCACCGCCTACCCAGGTCCCTTTTTGACGGACTCCGGCGGCTTCCAGGTGATGAGCCTGGGTCATATGCGGAAGATCACCGAGGAGGGGGTGACATTCAAAAGCCATCTGGACGGCAGCTTGGTGACATTGACGCCGGAGCGCAGCATTGAGGTTCAAGAGGCGCTGGGCGCGGACGTGATCATGGCCTTCGACGAGTGCCCGCCTTATCCGGCCGAGCGCGACTACATCGGGCGCAGCCTGGAAAGGACCATCCGCTGGCTGGAGCGGTGCCAGACGGTCAAGACCCGCCCAGATCAGGCTCTCTTTGCCATCGTGCAGGGCGGGGTTCATCAGGATCTGCGGCAGCGCAGCTTGGACCTGACCTTGCCTGTCGGCACGCCGGGCTTTGCCATCGGTGGTCTGGCGGTCGGGGAGCCGAAAGACCAGATGTTTCCGGCGGTAGCCTTTACGGCGGAGCGGCTTCCGGAGCACAAACCGCGTTACCTGATGGGCGTGGGCCATCCAGAGGATCTGGTGGCGGGCATTGCCCTGGGCATCGACATGTTCGATTGCGTGTACCCCACCCGGACAGGCCGCTTCGGCTACGCGCTCACGGATGACGGGCGGCTGAACATGAATTCCAGCGCTCCGCGTCGCCAGTTGCAGCCCCTTGACGCCGACTGCGACTGCTACGCCTGCCGCCACTACACCCGGGCCTACCTGGCGCATCTGGTGCGGGCCGAGGAGATGCTGGCGCCGCGAATGCTCTCGCTGCACAACCTGCGCTACCTGCACCGCTTGGTCGAGCGCGCCCGGGCCGCCATAGCGGAGGGGACCTTCCAGAGTTGGGCCGCAACCTGGTCCCAACGCTACTTCAAGGCGGGAACGCCACTCTGGTTTGAGCAGGCCCTGTCTCTTGGTGCCCAGGTGCAACGGACAACTGATTAATCTCAGGTGATGAAGTTCGGCCCGCCATGCACTATCAAAAGGGCGCGCTGTCTTCATTCTGCGTTCCTGACGTAAGTTCATTGCCCTCGCTTCTTGAAAGTCGGAGAGGTGGCCTGCTATGGCTCTCTCCTTCACAGATTGATCAGAAAGCAGGCGATCTGGCCTAATCGGGCCGTTTATGCCTGTCTCAGGGTTGACCCATACTTCTTCACGCTTGTATCATCTGCCTGATCTGACTGTTCCAAAGCCACAGGCGGCGGGGGGTCAGGTTGCGCGGAAGAACGCGGAAGGTGAACTGCTCCGGGAGAGGAAACTCGGCAACTCGCCCCACCGTCTACTCCAGTACCGGAAGTGCTTCGGACGCGCGACGCTTTGGGGGTTTTATGAAGAAGAGCATGTTCGTTCTGACGGCCGCACTGTCGTTCGGCGTCGCCATGGCCCAGACGGCGCCTGTCGCCCCGGCCACGCCCACGACGGCTCCGGCAGCGGCGCCCCAGGTGCCCGCGCTGACCGACGTTCCCGCCGGTCACTGGGCCAAGGACGCCATCGACCGCCTGGTGAGCCAGGGCATCATCCTGGGCTACCCGGACGGCACCTACCGCGGCACGCAGAACCTCACCCGCTACGAGGCCGCCGTGATCATCGCGCGCCTCCTCGACCAGGTCCGCCAGGGCCAGGTCAACCCCGGCGCCATCGACGCCGAGACCCTGACGGCGCTTCAGAACGCCATTCAGGAACTCGCCGCCGACCTGACCGCCCTGGGCGTCCGTGTCAGCGACCTGGAGGAGAACGCCGTCAACCGTGACGACTTCACCCGCCTGGAAGCCCGCGTGGAGGAACTGGCCGCCGCCAGCGGTGACGCCGCCGCCATCGCCGCCATCCAGACCCAGATCGCCGAGCTGACCGCCCGCGCCGACGAGTACGACACCCTGCGTGCCGACATTGACGACAACGCCAGCTCCATCGCGGCCCTGAACGACCTCACCGTGCTGCTGAACCAGGACATCCTGAACCTGCAAGACCGCGTGAGCGCCGTCGAGAGCGCCCAGGCCGACTTCGTGCAGCGCAGCGACTTCGACAACCTCGCGGGCCGCGTGAACACCATCGACACTCGCGTGACCACCCTGGAGAACGCGCCCAAGTTCAGCGTCGGCGGGACCATCGGCGCCAACTACGGCCGTCTGGCCCTGACCAGCCCAACAACTGGTGGCCAGAACTTCGACGTGGACCGCCTGACCGACGGCACCTTCGCAGCGGGCGTCTTCAGCAACCCCGACTACGGCGCGGATGTCTCTGTTGAGGACACGAACAGCAACTTCACCACCGGCAGCCTGACCTTCGGCGTGCGCGCCAGCAACCTGCGCACCACCAACGGCCAGATCGTGGTCAACAACGCCGCGCTCAACTTCGGCGTGGGCAGCGCGACGGGCGGCAACAACTTCCGTAACGTCAACGGCGGCCCCGGCTTGGTCAACCTGCGTAACGCGACCGCCGACGGGACCATCAACGGCCAGAAGTTCGATGTGACCTACCAGTCCTACGACAGCCTGTTCAAGTTCAGCGACTACCTGTTTAACAACAGCGCTGCCACCAGCAACAAGCGCCGCGGCGTGGTCATCAACCTGGAAGCGACCCAGCTCCCTCTCCAGCCCAAGCTTACCGTGGTCACCGGCAACGCCAACGGCGCTGGCGTCACGGGCATTGCTGGCAACGCAGGCGGCACCACGGCGACGGGCGCGACGGCCAACTACTTCGGCATTCGTGCAGCCGTCAAGCCTGCGGGCCTGGGTGATGTGGGCGTGTCCTTTGCCCAGGTCAACGGCAACCGTTCGGCCTTCGGCGTGGACTACAACGTCAATGTCGGCATCGTGAACGTCAAGGGTGAGGGCGTGGCGAGCATCCCGAGCACGGCGGGCAACTTCCTGACGGGCGGGGGCAACTTCCAGAACGTCTACCAGACGGCCGACGGCGCGTTCTACACCAACGTCACGGGTGACCTGGGCGTCGTCAAGTTCGGGGCGAACTTCCGCTCGATCAACCCCCTGTTCGACGTGCTCGACGGTGACGACAACATCATCCCCAACGCGGGGATGTCCACCGTCAGCAGCCTGCCTTACGAGGCTGGCTACACGGGCTTCGGCGCCGCGTTCGGCACGAACCTCGGCCCCATCGCCCTGGGCGTCTACGGCGACACCTACGTTCCGTTTGCCACGACCACCCCCCGCACCACCGCTTTCGGTGCCAAGGCGGGCGGCAAGCTCGGCGCGCTGGAGCTGGTGGGCTTTGCCAACCGCACCACGGTGAACAACAACCCTGTGCGCAGCGCGGATGACCGCGGCAACGCCGGAATGGGCATCGCCAACGTTCCCTACGACTACACCAGCACGGTCGGCGCTCAGCTGAAGCACGACGGCGCGGCGACGAACGCTCTGGTGAAAAACCTCAACTTCACCATCTCCAACGCCTACTACTACGTCGAGCCGCTGAACGAGTTCACCGCGTACGCTGACTACTCGGCGACCGTGGCGGGTGTCACGCTCCAGCCGCTGGTGCGCTACAACCTGCGCAGTGACCGCGACACCGCTGACCGCGCGGGCACCGACGAGACCACCAACACCTTCAAGTACGGGATCAAGGCCAGCACCGCGACCCTGACGGGCGTGCCGCTCCAGCCCAACCTGTACTTCAACTTCGCCAACCGCATCACCAACCCCGGCACCGCCCTGACGGTCGGCAACGGCACCACCACCGAGCTGCTCGGTCAGGTCGGCGTGGGCTTCAACCAGTTCCTGGTGCCCACCGGCACGGCCAAGATCGGGTACTCCTACTACCAGGGCTTTGGTGTGGAGCAGGTCGGGGCTTCGGTGGGTGCAGAGAACCAGGCGTTCAACGCTGCCGACAACCGCATCTACAGCGGGGTGGGCAACCAGAGCGGCAAGGTGGACGGCGTGTACGCCCAGGTGGGCTTCAGCGGCCTGAGCGCCAACTACGGCATCTTCCGCTACAACAACCTGACCCCCGGTGCCAACGCCGCCACCAACGTGGCGCAGGGCTTCCGCGTCAACTACACCTTCAACTTCTAAACCTTCCCTCTCAGGAGGCCCTTCGGGGCCTCTTTTTCGTTGTGCTGTGCGGGGCGGTACAGATGCCGGGCGCTACAATCGCGTCATGCTGGCTGTTTTTGGACACACCAACCCCGACACCGACGCGATCACCTCGGCCCTGGTTTACGCCCACCTGCTCGCCCGGCAGGGGGTAGAGGCGCGGGCCTACCGTCTGGGGGAGCTGAACTTCGAGACGCCCTTCGTGCTGCGGGAGGCCGGGCTGGAGGCGCCCGAGCTGCTGCCTGAGCTTCCGGCGGGAACGGCGGTCGCGTTGGTGGACCACAACGAGAGCGCCCAGTCGGTGTCCAACCTGAACGAGCTGACGGTCGTGCGGGTGGTGGACCACCACAAGCTGGGGGACCTGACCACCGCGCAACCGGCCTTTCTGCGCTTCGAGCCGGTAGGCTGCACGGCCACCATCCTGCTGAAGCTGCACCGCGAGGCGGGGCTGGCGGTCGAAAGGCCAGACGCCCGGCTGATGCTGAGCGCCATCCTGAGCGATACCCTGCACTTCCGCAGCCCCACGACCACGCCCGAAGACCGCGAGGCGGTGGCCTTTCTGGCGCCAATCGCGGAGGTGGAGGACGTGGAAGCCTACGCCCTGGCCATGTTCGCCGCCAAGAGCGACCTGGGGAACACGCCCGCCGAGACCCTGCTGAGGATGGACTACAAGGTTTTTCCCTTCGGGGATCCGGCGCAGCCCCAGACCGTGCAGAACTGGGGCCTGGGCGTGATCGAGACGACCAATCCGGGGTACGTGCTGGGCCGCCAGGCGGAGCTGCTGACCGCGATGGATCACGCCCGGGCAGAGGACGGCCTGAACGGGGTGCTGCTGTCGGTGGTGGACATCCTCAACGAGACGAACGTGACGCTGGTGCTGTCGGCCACCGAGGAGAAGGTGCTGCGCGAGGCCTTTGGCGTGGCGGTGGAGGACCGGCGCGCACACCTGGGCGGGCGCATCAGCCGCAAGAAGCAGATTGTGCCCGCGCTGGAGGCGTACTTCGCGCCGGAGAGCTGAGGGCGTGGCTGTGGAAGCACCTCTTGGTTTGACCTGCTCGGCGGTCGGGAGCTGCGCGCCTCCGCTGCGGCCATGACTGATCTGGACTGGCTGTTTGCGCGGCAACGCTTTGGCGTGCATCCTGGCCTGACGCGGGTCGCGGCGCTGCTGGGGCGCCTGGGCGAACCGCAGACGGCCTTCCGAACGGTTCTGGTGGGCGGCACCAACGGCAAGGGCAGCACGGCCGCCACGCTGGCGGGCATCCTGACGGCGGGCGGAGAGCGCAGCGGCCTCTTTACCAGTCCGCACCTGACGCGCTTTGCCGAGCGCTTCGTGGTGGCGGGCCAGGAGGTGCCGGAGGAAACGGTGCTGGAGGCCCTGGGACGGCTCCGGCCCCATGCCGAGGCGGTCGAGGCCTCCTTTTTCGAGATCGTGACGGCGCTGGGGTGCCTGCTGTTTGCGGGATCGGGCGTGACCACCGCCGTGATGGAGGTGGGGCTGGGCGGGCGGCTGGACGCCACCAACGTGCTTGACCCCGCTTTGAGCGTGATTACCGGCGTCGCCCTCGACCACACCGAGGTGCTGGGCGGGACGCTGGAGGCCATCGCCGGGGAGAAGGCGGGCATCCTGCGGGCTGGACGCCCGGCGGTGACTGGGGTGAGCGCCTCTGTACTGCCCAGGCTGGACGCGCAGGGCGCCGACCTGTGGGCGCTGGGGCGCGAGCTGACCCTGGAGGCCCAGTCCCTGGGCTGGGAGGGCTGGGAGGTGCAGCTGGCGCTGCCGCACACGCGCCTGCACTTCTGCACGCCGCTGCTGGGCGAGCACGGGGCGCGAAACGCGGCGCTGGCGGCGGCGGCGGCCTGGCGCCTGGGCGTGGGCGAACAGGCCATCCAGGCAGGCGCGGCGGGGGTGCGCTGGCCGGGGCGGCTGGAGGTGCTGCCCTGGCGCGGCGGGCGGGTCCTGCTCGACGGGGCGCACAATCCCGACGGGGCGCGGGCACTCGCCGCCGCGCTGCGCGGTCTGGGGGTGGAGCGCCTCCCCGTGGTCTTCGGCGCGGCGGGCGACAAGGACGTGGCGGGTGTGGCGGCGGCGCTACGGGAGGTGGCCTCCGAGGTGATCCTGACGCGGGCGGTCCTCAGCCCCCGTGCGGCTGACCCGGCCGATCTGGCGGCCCATTTCCAGGGACTGCCGCTGCGCCTGAGCGCGTCGCCCGCCGAGGCCCTGGCCCTGCTGCCGCCTGGGCTGGCGGCCGTGTGCGGAAGCCTCTACCTGATCGGAGAGGTCCGCCCACGGCTGCTGGGCGAGGGGGGAGAGGCGCGGGAGCGCTGGCAGTAACGGGCGGGCGGCGGCGGGGGCGCTACCCTAGACCCCATGAGCATGGACGAACTGAAACGCCGTCTGGCGCAGGTGAGCGACCTGCGCGCCGCCGCCGGACTGCTGTCCTGGGATCAGGAAACCCAGATGCCCCCGGAAGCCGCCCGGGTGCGGGGTTTGCAGCTGGCCACACTGGAGGGCCTGGCACACGAGCTGTTCACGGGGGCGCGAACCGGAGAGCTGCTGGTAGCCGCAGAGGGAATGGAGGCCGACGAGACGGAGGCCGCCCTGCTGCGCGTGACGCGGCGCGACCACGCGCGGGCCACCCGGCTGCCGACCGAGTTCGTCGAGGAAAGCGCCCGCGCCCGCAACGAGGCCCACCACGCCTGGATGGACGCCCGGCAGCACAGCCGCTTTGCCACCTTCGCGCCGCACCTGGAGCGGATGATCGAGCTGGCGCGGCGGCAGGCCGACTTGCTGGGCTACGACGAGCACCCTTACGACGCCCTGCTCGACGAGTACGAGCCGGGCATGCGGGCGTCTCAGGTGCAGCCGGTGTTCGCGGACCTGCGGGGCCGGACACTGCCGCTGCTGCGCCGCATCGTGGCGGCGGGGGACGCGGTCGACTACGGCGTGCTGACCCGGCCCTTTGCCCCGGAAGCGCAGAAGGCCTTCGCGTGGCGGGTGGCGGGGGAAGCCTTTGGCCTGCACGCCGGATTCGCGCGGCAGGACGAGAGCGCCCACCCCTTCCAGACCAACTTCAGCCGCTCGGACCTGCGCATCACCACCCGGGTCGAGGCGTACTGGCCCGCCTGCCTCTTCGGGACCTGGCACGAGACCGGGCACGCCATGTACGAGCGCGGCGTCTCGGAGCGCTGGGAGCGCACGCCGGTGTCACGCGGCGCCAGCCTGGGCGTCCACGAGAGCCAGTCGCGGATGTTCGAGAACCTGCTGGGCCGCTCGCTGCCCTTCTGGGAGCGCTACTTTCCGCTGCTCGCGGGGGCCGCGCCCGAGGTCACGGCAGGACTGGACGCGGCGGCCCTCTACCGCGCCGTGAACCGGGTGCGCCCCAGCCTGATCCGAGTCGAGGCCGACGAGGTCACCTACAACTTCCACGTGATGCTGCGCTTCGAACTTGAACTCGCCCTGCTGGAGGGCAGCCTGAGCGTGCGCGACCTGCCGGAAGCCTGGAACGCCCGGATGCAGGAGTACCTCGGCCTCACGCCGCCCGACGACGCGCAGGGCGTGTTGCAGGACATCCACTGGTCGGCCGGGCTGATCGGCTACTTTCCCACCTACACACTGGGCAACCTGCTGAGCGTGCAGCTGCTGGAGGCGGCCCGGCAGGACCCCGCCGTTGCCGCGGGTCTTCAACAGGCCGAGTATGGTCCGCTGCTCGGCTGGCTGGTCGAGCACGTCCACCAGCATGGCCGCAGCCGGACGCCCGGCGAGATCATCGAGAGCGCGACCGGCCAGGGCCTCAGCGCCGACCCCTACGTGGCCTACCTGCACGCCAAATACGGAGATATCTACAGCCTGAAGTGACCCCGGGGAGGCAGGCCGCGTCAGCGCGACGGACGCGGCCTGCTGGGACAAAGGCGGTGAAGGAGCAGCCTGCTCAGACGGCGTGCTTGCGCTCGGCCTGTGTGATCAGGTAGGCGCGGGCGGCGCCCAGCCAGGTCTGGGCCAGCGGGGAGTGGGGGTGCTGGCGGTCTTGCAGCGCCCGCAGGCCGATGCTGAGGTGGCGTTCGATGCGGCGCACGGCGCCCAGCCCGCCCTCGTTCTCGGCCTCGATCAGGGTGTTGAGGACGGTGGTGGAATGCACCTGACCGCTGCGGATACTTTCGGCGATGATGTCCAGTGCGCGCATGGAAATTCTCCTGGGACAGGGGGAGCCGCACTCGGCGGCCAGAAAGGAAAAAAGCGTCTGACGTTGACCCTGATGCTAGCAGGCGCTCTCGGCGTGAGCAAGAAGAGACTCCCTTTATTCTGTATTGACCGTACCGGAGGCCGGTGTTACACTCCGACTAGGAGTGCTCTTTTCTGCCCACAGGCAAACTCCACCGGACGTGGAGACGCACCGGGCAGGAGCGGGCAGCTCCAGGCGGCACGTACCCCCCGTCCTTCGCGCCTTTGCCGGGCGCCGGGCGGGTCTGGCGGGGCGCTGACGCCGCAGCCGAGGAGGTGAATATGAAACTGCACGAAAGACTCCGCGAACTGCGCAGCGAACGCGGGCTGCGGCTCAAGGACGTGGCCGAGACCGCCGGAATCAGCGTTCCTTATCTCAGCGATCTCGAACGCGGGCGCACCAATCCCAGCCTGGAGACCCTCCAGACGCTGGCGGGGTCGTACGCCATCACCGTTCACGATCTGCTGGAGGGCGTCGAGTTCTACGGCGACTCCACCGAGGGCGCGCTGCCCAAGGGCCTGGCGGACCTGGTGGCCGACCCGGCGCTGGGGGGCCAACTCACGCCCGACTGGGTCCGCACCCTGTCGCGCATCGAGCTGCGCGGCAAGCGCCCGCGCGACAAGGGCGACTGGTACGAGATCTACCTGCACCTCAAGCGCATCCTGGGCTGAGCGCCCTGCCACAATCCACAGCTGCCTGCATGGCGGGGCCGGAGCCGAGGGGTGTCCGGCCCCCGCTGTTTTTCTTTTCCGTGGCAGGCGGGCCGGAGTCAGGCGGCCCGTTGCCCGCTGCGGGTGAGCAGCAGGGTCCCCGCGCCCCAGGCTCCGCCCACCAGGGCAAACGTCAGCGCCAGCGGCGGCACGCTGAGGCTGGCGGCCACGACGCTCAGGCCGATCAAGGCGCCGACCGCGTCGGGGAGGGGCAGATGCAGGCGGCAGGCCAGGGTGCGGCCCGCGTCGTAAGCGCTGACGCTCAGGCCGGTCGCGACCAGCAGCAGCGCGAACGCGGTGGCAAACAGGGCGGGCACCAGCAGCCCGGTGAGCGCCAGCCCCAGCGCCGGGCCGACCAGGAGGGCCAGGGCCAGCACCCCCAGCGCCAGCGTCCGCACCGGCGCGTGCCGCTGGCGCCGCGCCAGCAGCGGCGCCGCGCCGGTCACGAACAGCAGGCCCAGCATGCCGCCGGTGAGCAGCACAAAAATCCGGCTCCAGGCGGCTCCGCCCAGCCAGCCCAGCAGCGGCCGGAACGCCGAGGCGGTGGCCAGGCCCAGCCCCGGCAGGCCGGAGGGGGGCGCGGTCTGGAGGGCGCCTGCGTCTCCGGGCGCGCGGCCCAGCAGGGCGTTGACCCGGCCCTCCACCTGCGCGGCGGGGTCGCGCTGCACGTCGCCGAACAGGGTGATCACCTCGCCCCCCACCCGAGCGCCCGGCTCCAGCCGCACGTCCCCGCCGATGGCGATCACGTTGCCCGCCACCGGACCGCGCACGCTCACGTCCTGCCCCACCGTCACCCCGCTGCGCCCAAAGGCCCCGTACAGCGGCGGCAAGGTCAGCACGGCGGCCAGCACGAAGGCCCCGGCCCCCAGCCGCTGCACGGCGGGGGTGGGCCGCCACGCGACCAGAGCGCTGACCAGCAGCAGCAGCACCAGCCCCACTCCGGCCAGCGGCGAAACCTGCGCCACCAGCGTTTGCAGCACGGTCGCGCCCGCCGCCAGGTTGGGCCAGGCCTGGGTGACCCCCAGCAGCGTCAGCCCGGCCAGCAGCCCGCCCACCAGCAGCAGCGGCGCGGGATTGTGAACAGGCCGGGGCGGGACCACGGCGGCGTCCGGGGGCGCGGCCTCGGCCTGACCCTCCCGGGCGATGCGCGAGGCGACGGCCCCCGCGACGGAGCGGGGCAACGCGGGCGCGGGCGCCTGCAACCGGGCCGCCCATCCGATCTCGGCGGGCAGGGCCGCCGTGAGGCTGTGGGGCAGGGCTGGGGCGGGCGCCTGCCCCAGAACCGCTGCCACCTGCACCCGTGCCGCCACCGCCGCCGCGACGCTGCGCGGCAGCGTGGGCGCCGGGAGCCGCGCGAGTTCACGGTCCAGCCTGACCTCGGCCACCACCCACGCGGCCACTCCGGCGCCGGGCCGTGGGGGGCCGGCAGGCGGCGCGGCCTGCATGCGGGCGCTCCAGGCGATCTCCGAGGCGACCTCGGCAGCCTGGCTCTGCGGCAGTGGAGGACGCGGCAGGGCCGTGAGGGCCGCCGTGGCCCGCGCCAGCTCCCGGCGCACCTGGGTCAGGGCCGCGTCGCTGTCCAGGGCCAGGAGCTGCGCCCGCTCGGCCGGGGTCACCTCTCCCTCGGCCTCGCGGTGCAGCAGGTCCAGCCAGACGGCACGCTCCACACCCATACGGTTTCTCTACGCTCGGCAGGCCCGCGAAGTTCCCGCCGCCTGCCTAGCCGGCCTGCCCGGGCGCGGCGTAGGTCCCGCTCTTGCCCCCGCTTTTGGCGAGCAGCCGCACGCCCGTGATCTCGATGGCCTTGCTGGCCGCCTTGAGCATGTCGTAGACGTTCAGCGCCGCGACCGTCACGGCGGTCAGCGCCTCCATCTCGACCCCCGTGGGGGCGGTCGTCCGCACGGTCGCCTCGATCCGCACGCCCGCCGCCTCGAGGGTGACGTAGACCTCCGCGCCGGTGACCGGAACCGGGTGGCACAGCGTGACGAGGTCGGCGGTGCGTTTGCTGCCCGCCAGCCCGGCCAGCCGCGCGACCGTCAGCGGATCGCCCTTGGGGTTGGTGCCCGCTTCCAGCGCGGCGCGGGCCTCGGGCGGCAGCCGCACCCAGGCCTCGGCAGTCGCCGTGCGCGCGGTGGCCGCCTTGCCGGTCACGTCCACCATGCGCGGCAGCCCGTCCCGGAAGTGGGTAAGTTCGGGCGTCTGCGCCGTCCCCACGGCCGTCTCCACGCCGTCCGCGCTCACCCTCAATCCTCGGGCAGCTTCAGGTCGCGCAGGGCGGCGAACGGCGTCTGCCGGGCATGGACCGTCCCCTCCGGGGTGCCCAGCAGGTCGTCAATCTCCTCGACCGGCACCTGAGCCATATGCTCGCAGGGTCCCTCGTTGAGGTCGTGACCGCACACCTGGCACAGGCCCAGGCAGTCCGGCGCGTGCAGCACGCTCAGCGGCGCGGCCAGCAGGGTCGTTTCGGCCAGGTAGGCGCTGAGGTCGAGGTCGGGGTCGCCGAAGACCAGGATCTCCTCGCCGGTGTCGGCCTCCTCCAAGTACGGCGCCTCGGCGGCAGGGTCGTAGCGCAGCAGGGTGCCCAGCTTGATCTCCAGCGGCACCTCCACCTCCCGCAGGCAGCGGGCGCACTCCATCACCAGGGTCGGCTCGAAGTGGCCCTGAAGGTACATCTCCTCGCCCCCCAGCGAGTTGACATCGGCCTCGAAAGGAGCGAGGCGCGCAAAGCGCAGCGTCTGTTCGGCGCCGCCCTGCTCGTAGCTGAGGTGGTCGAGGTTGCCTTCCGCGTGCGCGTCCGAGGACGTCCGCAGCAGCGAACCCAGGTGAATGCGGGGCGTGTCGCTCATCCGGCCATGATAGGACGCCCGGCGCACAGCGACCGGGGAAAGGACACGGTCGGCCGGGCAACCACAGAACCGCAACGTTCGCCCAGCCCCGTCCGGCGCCTCTCCTTCTGGGTTTCGCAAGTCTCCTTGAAGGGGGGCGAAAGAATCAGGCATCCAGAAGGCCAATTCCGCACCTCACCCGTAGAGCTGCTCGCAAAGGGGGTAAGGGGGACCAGCCCTTCTAAAACCGGACTTTGCGGTAGCTCTGACGCGGTCGGCTTGTCACGGTCAGCCCGGCGCGCAGGCGGGGGAGAAGGGTCAGGCCGGGTGCGCCACCAGCCACGCCAGCACGTCCGCCGCGTTGCGGTCCGGTGGAAAGACCGGGAAGAAGACGTGCTCGACCGCCCCGTCCCGCAACACCAGCGTCACCCGCCGCAGCAACGTCTGCCCGTCCACCTCGAAGGTGGGGAGACGCAGCGCCGCCGTGAAGCGCCCCTGGGCGTCGGACAACAACGGGAAGGGGAGATGCAGCCGCCGGGCGGCCTCCTGCTGAAAGGCTGTGGCCTGCGTGCTCAGCCCGAAGACCCGCGCGCCCGCCCCCCGCAGTTCGGCGTGATGGTCCCGGAAAGCACACGACTGCGGCGTGCAGCCCCGTGCCCCCGGGATCAGGTCCCAGTCGGTCGGGAGGGCTTCATCCGGCCTTCCGGTTCGCGGGTAGATATAAAGGGCCGTCCGTCCAGGCAGGCTTGCCAGATCGACCTGGGAACCGTCGGTCGCGGGCAGCGGCAGGGGCGGCACCTCCAGCCCGGGCAGATGGGCACAGCTGCCGTCGTCCAGCGGGGCGGGAAGGCTGCCGGGCAGCCTCGTGAGGTCACTCACGCCAGTTCGACCACGCTCGCGTCCGAGAGGGTGAGCTTGTGGGTGCGCGGCACCCGGCGCCCGCCCCGGACCTGCGCGCGCACGCCGATCAGGCAGTCTTGCAGGCGGGTGCTGAGGCCCTCGATATGCGCCTCGGCGTCCACCACGCTGTGTTCGACCTCGGCCTGCCGCACCACGCTGCCCGGCCCGATGCTGGTGAAGGGGCCGATATAGGCGTCCTCGATCACCACGCCCTCGCCCAGCAGCACCGGCCCGACGATCTTGCTGCGGACGACCCGCGCCGAGGCGGGCACGACCACCCGGCCGGTCAGGCGCGACTCCAGAATCTCGCCCTGCACGTCTTCCGTGACCTGTTCCAGCAGCAGCCGGTTGGCGTCGAGCAGGTCGGTGGGGCGCCCGGTGTCTTTCCACCAGCCCTCGACCCGCTGCCCCAGCACCGTGCGGCCGCGCTCGATCAGGCCCTGAATCGCGTCGGTGATCTCGTACTCGCCGCGCGCCGAGGGCGGCATCCCGTCGAGCACGCCGAACACTTCGGGGGTAAAGCAGTACAGCCCCGCCACCGCCATGTTGCTGGGCGGCACCTTGGGTTTCTCCACCAGCCGGGTGATGCGGTCGCCGTCAAGCTGCGCCACCCCGAAGGCGGTGGGGTCGGCGACCTCGATCAACGCGATCACGGCCGCCGGGCGGGCCTCCTCGAAGCGGGTGATGAAGGGCACGACCCCGTGTTCGAAGAGGTTGTCGCCCAGATAGACGCAAAAGTCGTCCTGCCCCACCCAGGCGCGGGCGGTGAGGACCGCGTGGCCCAGGCCAAGCTGCTCGTGCTGGTCGATCAGGGTGACCGCGACCTCGGGCACCTGCTCCAGCGTCTGCGCGATCTCGGTGCGGGTGGCGTCCGACACGATGATGGCCACCTCACGGATGCCCGCCGCCACCAGCGTCCGCAGCGCGTGCACGATGATGGGGGCGCCCGCCACCGGGAGGACCGGCTTGGGACGGGTGTAGGTCAGGGGACGCAATCGGGTGCCCAGGCCAGCCGCAGGAATGATCGCTTTCATTGCAGGGCATCATTCCACGTGGGCGCCCGGCTACACGCTGGTTTCCCCTGGCCATTTCTTTGTCTGCCGCCGTGGGCGGCTTCCCAAAGGGGCCACCCCTCCGGCCCCGGGAGGGAGCAACAAAAAACCTCCGCCGAGGCGGAGGCTCCAGGTGGTGACCCCAACGGGATTCGAACCCGTATCGCTACCTTGAAAGGGTAGTGTCCTAACCGTTAGACGATGGGGCCACACCACTTCAGTTGGGCGGTTGCCTAGGCTTCCGCTGACTGCCTTTCAAGGGGCGCCGTTTCCGGCACGCACGGAAGAATAGCGCGGGGCCTGGGGAGCGTCAAGAGCGCGCAGGCCCCGCGCTCCCGCGCTCACATATGCAGGGCGCGTTTGTCGGTCGCCAGCGCCGCTTCCTTCACCACTTCCGAGAGGGTGGGGTGGGCGTGCACGGTGCGGGCGAGGTCCTCGGCGCTGCCGCCGAACTCCATGATGGCGACCGTCTCGCCGATCAGTTCGGAGACGTTGGGGCCGACCATATGCACGCCCAGAATCTTGTCGGTGTTGGCGTCGGCCACGACCTTCACGAAGCCGCGCGTGTCGTTGTGGCCCAGGGCGCGGCCGTTGGCGCTGAAGGGAAACTGGCCAGTCTTGACGTTGAGGCCCTGCTCCTTGGCGCCTTTCTCGGTCAGGCCCGCCCAGGCGATCTCGGGGCTGGTGTAGATCACCCAGGGCACCACGTCGTAGTTGACGTGCCCGGCCTGCCCGGCGAGGGTCTCGGCCAGCGCCACGCCCTCCTCCTCGGCCTTGTGGGCCAGCATGGCGCCGCCGATCACGTCCCCGATGGCGTAGACGCCCGGCAGGTTGGTGCGGTAGTGCCCGTCCACCTTGACGAAGCCGCGCTCGTCGAGTTCCAGGCCGACCGCCTCGGCGCCCAGGCCCGCCGTGTGGGGCACGCGCCCGATGGAGACGATCAGCTTGTCGAAGCGGGCGCTCACCTCCTGCTCCTTTTCGGTGTAGGTGACGCTCACGCCCGACTCGTCCTGGGTGACGGCGCTGATCTGGACGCCGAAGTGGAAGTCCAGGCCCTGCTTCTGGAACTGCTTGAGGGCTTCTTTGCTCACGGCGTCGTCGGCGGCCATCAGGAAGCTGGGGAGGGCCTCCAGGATGGTGACCTGCGCGCCCAGACGGCGCCACACGCTGCCGAGTTCCACGCCGATCACGCCCGCGCCGATCACGCCGAGCTTCTGCGGCACCTGCGTGAAGGCCAGCGCGCCGCTGTTCTCCACGATGTGCCCGCCGAAAGGCGCCAGCGGCAGCTCGCGCGGGCTGCTGCCGGTCGCCACGATGACGTGGCGGGCGACGACCTCGGTTCCGGCCGCGTCCACCACCCAGCCGCCCTCGTCCTGGCGCACCAGACGGCCCAGGCCGTGGAAGCTCTTGACCTTGTTCTTCTTGAAGAGGTAGGCGACGCCCCCCGTGAGCTTGTCCACCACGCTGTCCTTGCGGCCTAGCATCTTGCCGAGGTCCACCCGGGCGCCGTCCACCTCGATGCCGTGTTCCCCGGCCTCGTGCTGAATCATCTCGAAGCGTTCGCTGGAGTCGAGCATCGCCTTGCTGGGGATGCAGCCCACGTTGAGGCAGGTGCCGCCCAGCGAGGCCTTGCCGCCGCGCTCGAAGGCGTCCACGCAGGCCACCTGGAAGCCCAGCTGCGCGGCGCGAATCGCGGCCACATACCCGGCGGGACCGCCGCCAATCACCAACACGTCGTAAGAGTCCATACCACCGCCGAGCGTACCACCCGCCTCCCGGGCCAACTGCGGCGTGTTCCCGTTGGGGAGACGGCCCGCCGCTCCCAGCCGCCACGGCCCGCGGGGGACCCCCCCCCTCCCTTGTCCGGGCGCTCCTGGCGGGCCTCAGCCGACCCCGCCCTGGGTGGCCTCCCACAGGCCGAGCAGTTCCTGCGCCTCGTCGGCGTGCATCTGTTCGATCAGGGCGCCCTGGTGGGCCACCACGCTCTTGCCCTGGGCGCGGGCCTGCTGCCACGCGTCGAGCAGGGCGCGGGCGTCCTCGGCCTGGGGGCCAGTCACGCCGAAAGCCAGGTTGGCGGGGCCGATCTGGTCCGGGTGAATCACGGTCTTTCCGGCAAAGCCCAGGCTGCGGCCCTGCTCGCATTCGCGCGTGAAGCCCGCCGGGTCACGCACGTCATTGTAGACGGCGTCGAGGGGCAGCTTGCCGTGGGCGCGGGCGGCCAGGACCACCGCCGAGAGGGCCGCGAGCAGCGGCGCCCTTTCCGGGTGGGGGCGGGTCCGCAGGGCGCGGGCGAGGTCGTTGGCGCCTACCAGCAGCCCGGCCACGCCCGGCACCGCCGCGATCTCGGGGGCGCGCAGCACGCCGAGGGGCGTCTCGATCATGGCCCACAGCGGCACACGCAGGTGCAGGTCGCGCACCGTGCGGGGGTCCTCGACCTTGGGCAGCACCAGGCCGTCCACGCCCGCCCGCAGCGCCGTCTCGCGGTCGGCGTGTTCCCACTCGCTGCCCAGCCCGTTGACGCGCACCAGCACTGGCCCCGGCCAGCGGGCGCCCAGCGCCGAGCGCACGTTCTCCCGGGCGGCCTCCTTGTGTTCGGGCGCCACCGCGTCTTCCAGGTCGAGAATCACTGCGTCGGCGCCCAGCGTGCGGGCCTTTTCGAGGGCGCGGGGCTTGTCGCCCGGCACATACAGGACGCTGCGCCAGGGCCTAGCGTTCACGCTCGGCGTCCTTCCGACGTTTCGCCGCGCTCGACGCCAGCAGGAAGGGGAGGAGGGCCAGCAGGAACTTGAGGGGGCGCTTCATGGCGTCAGGGTAGCGGCGCGGCATGAAAGGTCCGCGCCAGAACCAGAGACTCATCACCCGGGCGTCCCAAGCAGGCTGGGCGGATGGCCCAGGTGCCGCCCAGGGTCACAGCCCCCAAATGCTCGCGGGCGCCAGTTCCAGCACATTCCCGGCGGGGTCGTGGAAATACAGGCTCTCGCCCCGGCTGCCCCAGGCGTAGCGCGTCACGCTCAGGCCGCGTTCCTCCAGCCGAGCCTGCCAGGCGTCCGTCTCCTCCCGCGCGATGCCCAGACAGGCGTGCCCGCCGGGTCTTCCTGCGTGCGGCGGCACGTCTCCCGGCTGGGCGCTGGCCGCCGGGTCGAAAAGCAGCAGCATGGACCCCTCCAGCCGGTAAAAGAGGTGCCGCCCGGCCACCTTGCCGTGCAGGCTCAGGCCGAGCACCCCCGAATAGAAGGTCTCGGCCCGGTCCAGGTCGTCCACATAGAGGCAGGTTTCGAGGGCGCGCATATCAAGTTCCCAGAGTCCGCCGGAACGGGTCAGGCGTCAACCACCGGGCCGCCCCGGTGGGCGGAGTCAAGTTCCCAGAGTCCGCCGGAACGGGTCGGGCGTCAACCACCGGGCCGCCCCGGTGGGCGCAGACAAGTCCCCAGAGTCCGCCTGACCCCGGACCGCGCTCAAGGCAGCTGCACCCGGGGTGCGGGTCCGGGTCCCAGTGCCCGGCGCTGCACCTCGCGCAGGGTGGCCTCGCCGCTCTGGCTCAGGCCGTGCCTGCGGAAGCTGGTGCTCAAACTCTCGGCGTCGCGGCGCAGCAGGTCGGCGAAGTTGGGGTTGTGCCGGGTCGTCAGTTGTGGAACATCGATGATCGTCACGCGGTTCTCCCACCACAAGAGGTTGTAGGTGCTGTAGTCGCCGTGCGCGTAGCCCAGCCGCAGCAGGTCGGCCATCCCCTGCACTGCCTGCCCCCAGGCGTCCCGGGCCTGGTCCGGGGCCAGCGCGGCCTCGCTGAGGCGGGGGGCGGGGTGGTCCTCGCTGCCGATCAGGCGCATCAGCACGGCGGGGGTGGTCTGCGCGTAGTCGTAGGGGCTGGGGCCGACCAGCGGTTCGGGCACGCTCAGCCCGGCCTGCCACAGCCGCCAGAGGTGCGCGTACTCGGCCTGCACCCATCCGGCTTGCAGCATCTCCAGGCCCCGCCGGGTGCGGCCCGCCATCGCCCGGGCGGCCCGCTCGTCCAAAATCACCTGGCCCTCGCGGTACACGCCGTCCCGCTTGAACGAGCGGGCCTCAAGGTCGCGGTAGAGTTTCAGGAGGACGCTGCCGCGTGGGCCGCGCGCCACGTAGGCGGTGGCTTCCTTGCCGCTCTTGAGTTCCGCGACGACCTCGTGGATATGTCCCAGGTCGGTCAGGCGGCAGATGGTGTCGTCGGCTTCCCCGTCGTCCGGGTCGGCGGTCAGGGTGGCGAGGCGGCGGCCCAGCGGCTTCCGGGTCTTGGAGGTGCGGCGGCGCTCGGGCCGTGGGTCCTCGTTGTCCAGCTCGTCGTCGAGCCAGCGGGCGCTCAAGGGCGCCCCGGGGGTGGGTCAGGCAGGCAGGGCCTCGGAAGGGGCTGGAACATGTGCACTCCTGGGGACGGGGGCGAGAAGGCCTCGTTCGGTCGCGGTCAGGCAGACAATGGGGTTGTCGGTCATGTGCAGCACCTCCTTCCGGTGTTGTGGGCAGCGTAGCAGGTGAGGTCCGGGTGAGGGAATGGGGTGTCCGCCCGCTAGGCCATCACGCCTAGCCCATCCTGAAGGGTGGCGGCGACGCAGCCCGCCCGTCCAGCGCCCCTCCTTCTCCGGAGGACCGTACCCGCAGCGACAGTGTTCGGCCGCGTCCCCCCCGGACTACAGGCACGCTCAGGGTTGGCTAAACCCGTCTTGTTCCTCCGGAAACTTGCGGCCCGGCCCCGGTTGCCAGACTGCCCCTCTGCCGCACCCTTCGGCTCCGGGTGCAGGGCTTGCCCCTGAAGCCTGCCGAAACGTCGCCGCAGAGCAGCCCATCTCCCCCCGTGGACGCCAGCGACGCGGCCCTTCTGAAAGGACTCTTCATGCCCACACGCCTCCGGGTCAGACGGTCCCGGCCCGACACCACAGAAGCCGCCCCTGCGCCCTCTCGTTTTCCCGAACCCGAGCGAGCGGCCGCCGGGCAAGCCCCGCCCCGGCGAACCCGGGTCCGGGTCACCCCTCCCGACCCGGTGCAGGCCGGGCCAGCCCAGACGGGGCCAGCCCAGACCGGGCCAGCCCAGACCGGAGCAGTGCCTGCGGCGCCCGCCGCGCCTCCCTCTCCCAGCAAGCTGCGCCGCGCCAAGGCGCCGCCGCCCGCCCCCGCCGCCGTGCCCAGCGAGCCGCCTGCTCCCGCCACGCTCCCCGCGCCGCCCGCCGAACCCCCCGTCCGGCCGACCCGGGGAATCCGGCGCGCGCAGCGCATCGCCAGCGAGGTGTTCGGCTACGACCGGCTGCACCCGGCCCAGCAGGAGGCCATCGGCTCGGTGCTGGCGGGCCACGACACCCTCGCCATCATGCCGACGGGCAGCGGCAAGTCGGCGATCTATCAGGTCGCGGCGCTGGCGCTGGGCGGCCCGGCGGTGGTGGTCTCGCCCCTGATCGCGCTGCAACGTGACCAGGTGCAGAGCCTGGAGGAAAATGCCCCGGGTCAGGCGGCCCTGATCAACTCGACCCTGCGCCCCGCCGAGCGCGAGGCGACCTTCGAGGCCTTTGCCCAGGGCGAGGTCGAGTTTCTCTTTCTGGCGCCCGAGCAACTGACCAACGAGGAGACGCTGGCCCGGCTGCGCGCCGCCGAACCCGCCCTGTTCGTGGTGGACGAGGCCCACTGCGTGAGCGAGTGGGGGCACGACTTCCGGCCCGAGTACCTGCGGCTGGGGGCCGTGGTGGAGGCCCTGGGGCACCCCACCGTGCTGGCCCTGACCGCCACCGCCGCGCCCCCCGTGCGCGCCGAGATCGTCGAGCGGCTGGGGATGCGGGAGGCCCGGGTGCTGGTACGCGGCTTCGACCGCCCGAACATCGTGCTGGGCGTGCGGCAGTTCGAGGACGCGGGCAGCAAACGCGCGGCGCTGCTGGAGCACGTCGTGGCCGCCGAGAAACCGGGCATCGTCTATGCGGCGACCCGCCGGGCGGCCGAGGCGTGCGCGGCCGAGCTGCTCGAGCGCGGGGTGCGGGCGGCGGCCTACCACGCCGGGCTGGCCGTGGCGCAGCGAGGCGCCGTGCAGGGCGCCTTGATGGCCGACGAGCTGGAGGTCATCGTGGCGACGACCGCCTTTGGCATGGGCATCGACAAGCCGAATGTGCGCTTCGTGCACCACCTCGACATCTCGGGGTCGGTGGACGCCTACTACCAGGAGATCGGCCGGGCCGGACGCGACGGTGCCCCGGCCGAGGCGACCTCTTTTACACGCCGGGCGACCTGAACCTGCGCCGTTTCTTTGCCGGGGGCACGCTGGTGGACGCCGATCAGGTCGGGCAGGTGCTGCGCGCGGTCGAGGACCAGGACGGTCCCCTCGACCTGGCCGAGCTGCAAGACGAGACCGGCCTGACCCGCACCCGGATTCTGACGGCCGTGAGCCGTCTGGAGGAGGTCGGCGCCCTGGAGGTCGCGCCCGACGGCGAGGTCACGGTGACCCCGGGACCCCAGGACCCCGAGGTGGTCGCCCAGGCCGCGCTGGCCCAGGAGCACCGCCGCTCCTTCGAGCGCTCGCGGCTGGAGATGATGCGCGGCTACGCCGAGACCGGGGCCTGCCGCCGCGAGTACCTGCTCAACTACTTCGGCGAGGCGTACGCCGCGCCCTGCGGGGCCTGCGAGAATTGCCTCTCGGGCCGTGTCCGCGAGGCCGTCCCCGAGAACCTGCCTTTCCCGATGGGCAGTCGGGTCGCCCACGCCACCTTCGGTGAGGGCCTGGTCGTGCGCTACGAGGGTGAGAAAATCACCGTGCTGTTCGACGGGCAGGGCTACCAGACGCTGGCGCTGGGGGTCGTGCTGGACGGCGGCCTGCTGGAGCCGCTGGGGGCCTGAACCCGGCCGCGCGCAGGCGGCGAGACCTGGAGGGGGGAGCGGGAAGGCGCTGCGCTGAGGCGTGCTTCCCTGCTCCCTCCGGTTCTCAGCGCACCGTCTTGCTGATCAGGCTGTTGGTGTAGAAGGTGCTGGCCTTGGCCCCGGCAGGCAGGCTGCCCTGCTTGACGAGCGCGGCGACGGCCTTGGTCCAGGCGGCGGGGTCGCTGGCGCCCAGGCCGCCCGCACGGGTGGCGGCGCCGGTCATCAGCGGGGTGCTGGCCTTCAGGATCTCCAGCGTGCCGCCGCCCGTGCCGAAGACCGGTTGTGCCAGCCGGAAGGCGCGGGCGGGGTCGGCCACCGTGAACTTCAGGCCGCGCTGCGAGGCGCGCACGACCGAGCGGGCCACGCCCTGCGTGAGCGTCTTGTCGAGGGTGATCAGGCCCACCCCGACCATCGGGTAGGCCGCCGAGAGGTCGAGGGTAGAGACCCGCTCTCCGGCGGCGCGCAGGCCCACGACCTCGTTGTTGAGGTAGCCCACGGCGGCGTCCACCCGCCCGGCACGCACCGCGTCGAGCTGGGTAAAGCCGATGGAGGCCAGGCGCACGTCGCGCCCCTCACGCAGCCCGGCCGCGTCGAGCAGGGCGCGGGTGGCCGCGTAGCTGCTGCCGAAGGTGCCGGGAATGCCCAGCGTCTTGCCCCTGAGGTCGGCGGCGCTCCTGAGCGGCCCGGTGCTGAAGACCGTCACGGGCGACTTCTGGTACATCGCCATCACGTACTTCACCGGGGCGCCCTGGTTGCGCGCGAAGATCGCGTCCTCGGGGTCGCCCACGATGAAGTCGAGCTTGCCCTGAAGCAGCAGCGGCATCAGCTCGGAGACGTAGCCGTGCTGAAACGTCACGTTCACGCCCTCGGCGCGGTAGTACCCCAGGCGGTCGGCCACGTAAAAGGGGGTGAACTGCACGTTGGGGATGTAACCCAGCCCAATGGTGACGGTGCGGGCGGGGGCCGGGCGGGGCGTGCCCTGGGCCTGGGCCGGGGAGGCCAGCAGCAGGGGCAGCAGCAGGAGGGCGCGCTTCATGGGGGCGAGTATAGGAGCGCCGGGGCGGGGCGAATTGCGGCGCCGGAGAGACTTGCGGGGCCGCCTGCGGGACACGTGCGCGCAGCGGGAGGGCGCAAACTGGACCCATGGACCTGAATTCCTGGCGTCCCGAGGACACCGCCCGGCGCTTTTCGCTGATGGTGGCGAGCAGCCTGGGGACCTTCACCTTTGTCGCGCTGTGGCTGGCGGCAGGCTGGCACCCGTTGCTGTCGCTGCTGGGCGCCGCGCTGGCCGGACTGCTCGTCCACCTGATCGCCTGCCGCGTTCTGCTGCTGGTCTTCCGCCGCTGACGGGGGGCCGCCGACCGGCCTGCCCCGCCGCTGGGGTGGACCTGCGTGCGGGTGGTAGACTCCGGGGTACGCCTGCGCGCCCCGGGCCGGACCAGAGGGGTCCGGGTGAGCGGCGCGGGGAAAGGACAACCATGACCGACGACACCAGGCAGCACACCCCGGACGACCACGAGACGCCCGAGGAACTGCGCGACATCCTGCCCGAGCTTCAGGGCGAACCCGACGAGGACCCTGTGCTCGACGCCCAGGAGGCCCAGCACGAGGGGCTGGCCGCCTCGGCCGACAGCGACGAGGAAGGCGAGGGCGAAGAGGGCGAGGACGAGTACATCGACGCCGACGACCTGCTCGAACTGCTCGCCGAGATGAAGGAGATGCTCGAGGCCCAGACCAAGGAAATCCGTGGCCTGCGCCGCGAGATGCGCGAACTGCGCGAGGGCCAGGGCGCCCAGGCCCAGGCCACCCAGAGCGGCGGCTTCCGTCCCCGCGAGGACCGTGGCGGCGCTCAGGGCGGCGGCTTCCGCCCCCGTGAAGAGCGCGGCGGCTACCAGGGCGGCGGAGACCGGGGCGGCTTCCGCGGCGGCGACCGCGACGGCGGCTTCCGTCCGCGCGACGACCGTGGCGGCCAGGGGGGCGGCTTCCGTCCCCGCGAGGACCGCGGTGGGTACCAGGGCGGCAGCGACCGGGGCGGCCAGGGCGGCTTCCGTCCGCGCGACGACCGGGGCGGTCAGGGCGGCGGTTTCCGTCCCCGCGAGGACCGCGGCGGGTACCAGGGCGGCGGCGACCGGGGCGGCCAGGGCAGCTTCCGTCCGCGCGACGACCGTGGCAGCCAGGGTGGGGGCTTCCGTCCGCGCGAGGACCGCGGCGGTTTCCAGGGTCAGGGCGGCGGCGACCGCGAGTTCCGTCCCCGTGACGGCGGCGCGGCGGGCGGCGACGCGGGCTTCCGGCCCCGCGCCCGGCCCGATCGGGGCTGGGGCAACAAGCGCAGCGACGAGGAATAAACCGCGCAGGCAGGGCTAAGGGGCCGGGGAGGTGATCCCCCGGCCCTTTCCGTTGCCCTGCCGCGCGGGTGGTGGGGCGCCCTAGGCCTAAGCCCTCGCCGCCCCGCGCTGCGGCGTGCCCGCCTGCTTCCCACCCGGCACCCACTCCTCCAGCCACCCCAGGTACTCTTCGAGCCGCTTCAGCCTGCGGTCGGGGCGGCCCGAGCGCGAGAGTTCGTGGTCCTCGCCGGGAAAGCGCACGAAGCGCACCGGGACCCCGTGCAGGTGCAGCGCCGCGTACCACTGCTCGGCCTGCTCGACCGGGCAGCGGTGGTCGAGAACCGAGTGGACGATCAAGGTGGGCGTCCGCACCCGTTCCACGTACTTCAGCGGGCTGAGGTCCCACAGCCGGGCGGCGTCGGCGCTGCGGTGGAAGTTCAGGCCCAGCTCGTCGTCCCAGAAACGCATCCCGATGTCCGAGGTGCCGCCGAAGCTCAGCAGGTTGCAGATGGAGCGGTCGGTGATCGCGGCCTGAAAGCGGTCCGTGTACCCGGTGATGAAGTTGGTCATGTACCCGCCGTAGCTGCCGCCCATGACGGCGCTGCGCCCCGGGTCGAGCGGCGGGTGCGCGGCCAGACAGGCGTCGAAAAAGGCCAGCAGGTCGGCCATGTCCACCGTGCCCCAGCGCCCGTGGATGTCCGACGACCACGCCTGCCCGTAGCCCACGCTGCCGCGCGGGTTGCCGTAGCACACGCCGTAGCCGCGCGCGGCGAGCAGCTGGAACTCGTGGGAAAAAGCGTGCCCGTAGGCGGTGTGCGGCCCGCCGTGGATGCTCAGCACCGCCGGGGCGGAGCGGTCCGCGTCTCCGTCCGGCAGCAGCACCCAGCCTTCGCCCTCGCCCAGTTCGCTGGCGAACGTCACGCGTGCGGGCGTGCGGGCCGCGAAGGGCAGCCGCTCGTGCAGCCGGGTCACGGCCTGCCCGTTCAGCTCCACCTCCGGAAAGCGGTCGGCGCGTTCGCGGATCAGGGCCACGCCGCCGCCCCGGGCGGTGAAAGCGGGAATCGCCGCCTCCGGGTCGTGGTCGTGGGGGGTCACCGTGCCGTCCAGCCCCACCCGGAAGAGGCCGCAGGAGCCGCCCACCGTGCTGGAGATCAGCAGCGTCTCGTCGTCGAGCCAGACCGGGCGCTCGGGAAAGGCCCCCACATGGCAGTCGCCGCCGACCAGATTGCCCACGGGCCGGTCCCACCCGGCGTCCAGCCGCCGCCACCCGCCGCCCGGTTCGGTCAGGAACAGGTGAGCGTCTTCCGGGCTGCCCTTGCCTTCCGGGCGACCCACCAGCAGGAGCCGCTCGCCGTCCGGGTGCGGGACCACCGCGCCGATGGCCGAGTTCCAGCGGGTAAGCTGCTCGCGCTCTCCGTCCAGCCCCAGGCGGTAAACCTCCTGGCGCCACTGGGCGGCGTCCAGCTCGCTGGGCGAGGACACCAGCAGCACGCCCCGGCTGCCCGGCTGCCAGACGTAGGCGGCGATTTCCACCTCCGGCGCGTGCCACGCCTCCAGCCGCCCGGCCGCCACGTCGTAGCGCCACAGCCGGGCGGGGGTCTCGGGCAGCCAGTCGCGGCCGTTGAAGCGGTAGCGCGGGCGGGTGATGACCCTCGCCTCGCCGCGCTCGTCGCGCCGGTCCTCGTCGTCGGCGGTGCTCAGGAACGACAGATAGCGCCCGTCGGGACTCCACTGCACGTCCTGCACGGGGTTGCGAAAGCGGGTGACCCGCCGGGCCTCGCCGCCCGCCAGCGGCAGCAAGAACAGCTGGCCTTTCTCGCCCCCCTGCTCGCGCACGAACGCCAGCGTCTCCCCGTCCGGCGACCAGCGCGGCGAGGTGTCGCGGCCCTCGCCCCCGGTCAGCGGTCTGGCCTCGCCGCCGTCCGAGAGCCAGAGCTGGGAGCGGTAGCGCGGCTTCGGGAAGTCCGGGTCGGGCTCGTGCGGGTCTTCCTCCTCCACCCGCGACAGCACGAAAGCGGCCCGCGTCCCGCCCGGGCTGACCTGCGGGTCAGAGGGAAACTGGAGGGCGAGCAGACTCTGGGGGCCGGGAAGCTGCGGGGCGGGGAGGTCGGACATGCCGCAGTCAATCACACGGCCCGGCGCCCCGGCGACGGGTCCCCGGCCGCCCCAGCCCTTCCGGACAGGCTCATGATCGTTCGCTCAAGCGTCTGAGCGCGTCTTCTTGCCGCCGCCCGGCTGCCGAATCTTATGCTGAACTGACCGGAAGGCTCCCCGCGCGCCCACAGTCTCGCCTTCGCGGGCGGGCGCCCTTCCGTCTCCTCCTCCCTGTCTTTTCCCAGTCTTGTTCAGGAGGTCACCCCATGCAGGAACTGTCTTGTACCTGGGTCCCGGGCACCCTCAACATCGTGCGGCTGCGCTTTTCCGGGCGCACCGTCGAGATGACCAGCGCCCGCTTGGCGCGCATTTTCGGGCCGCAGGCGCTCAACGACCTGTACCTCAAGGGCCGCGCCGTGCTGCGGGCCAACTCGCAGCAGCTCGCCCTGTTGACGTAGGGCGGGCCGGGGCACGGCGGGGGGCAGGTAGCATGCGGCATGGCTGACCTGCCCCCCGATCCTGCGGCCCTGATCGCTGACCTGCGGCTTCTCGTGGAGATCGAGTCGCCGTCCACCGACCCCGTGGGCGTGGCGCACGTGATGGACGTGGTGGAGCGCTGGGCGCGCGACCTGGGCGCCCTGTGCCACGCGCTGCCCGGCGGCACCCGCCAGTTCGATTTCGGGGTGGACGGCACCCGGCCCCCTCTGCTGATCCTGACCCACGCCGACACCGTCTGGCCGCACGGCACGCTGGAGAAGATGCCCTTCCGGGTCGAGGGGGAGCGCGTGTCCGGCCCCGGCACCTACGACATGAAGGGCGGCATCGTGGGCGCCTTTCACGCCCTGCGCGCGCTTGGAGGCGACTGGCCGCGCGGCGGCGTGAGGCTGCTGCTCACCCCCGACGAGGAGACGGGCAGTTCCTCCAGCCGCGCCGCCATCGAGGCCGCCGCTCGCCATGCCCGCGCCGTGCTGGTGGTCGAGCCGCCGGTCGCGGACTCGCACGCGCTCAAGGTGGGGCGCAAGGGGGTGGGCGACTTTACCCTGCGGTTTCAGGGGGTGGCCTCGCACGCAGGGAACAAGCCCGAGGAAGGGGCGAGCGCCGTGACCGAGGCCGCCCGCGCCGTGCTGGCGGTGCAGGCGCTGGCCCGCCCCGAGCTGGGCACGACCGTCAGCGTGGGCCGCATCGCCGGGGGCGGCGCCGTGAACGTGATTCCCGCCGAGTGCGTGCTGGACGTGGACGTGCGCGTCTCGACCCTGGCCGAGAGCGGGCGCGTGACGCGCGGCATCCAGGCGCTGGAGACGGCCGACCCGCGCGTGCGCCTGACAGTCACGGGCGGGCTGAACCGGCCCCCCTTCGAGCGCGGGCCGGAAACCCAGCGCCTCTTCGCGCAGGCGCAGGCGCTCGCCCGCGAGCTGGGCTTCGAGCTGACGGGCGAGGTGGTCGGCGGCGGCAGCGACGGCAACTTCACCGCGCCGCTCGCGCCGACCCTCGACGGGCTGGGGGCGCCCGGCGACGGGGCGCACGCCGCCCACGAGCACATCCGCCTCGACCGCTGGCCGGACCACGTGCGGCTGCTGACCCGGCTGCTGAGGGAAGCCTGATGTTCGGGCTGTTCGGGCGCCGCAAGACGGGAGGCGGCAATCCCCACGTCAAGGAGGAGTCGCCGGGCGTCTACCGGGTGCGCGTCCGCACCCGCGCGCACGGCGAGGTCGTCGAGTTCCGCTTTACCAGATCGGCCCACATCGGCGCCGACGACGGGGGCGGCTACCTCTTTCGCAAGCCGGTGGTCAGCCCGCAGCATTTCGACCGCGGCGAACTCGTTGTGCGCTTCGACGCCCGCTACAACGTGACCGGCACCGAGGGCGAGGGCGTGGAGTTTATCCCGGTGGCTGCCTGGGAAGACTGAGCGCGTAAGACCCACAGCGAGGCCGCACCGTAGTCCCCCTGACGGTTGGCGGGGGTGGGGGGGCAAGCCCCAATGCTCGCTTCACCTGCCCGTAAGCCCGGGTGAAGGGAGGGCGCTGTCACGCCGCTCCCGGCCCTGCCAAGCTGCGTGGGACAGTCCCCTCACGGAGGTATTCCATGCGTAAACATTTTCTGGTTCCGGCCCTGGCCCTCAGCCTGCTTCCTTCTGCTCTCGCCGGAGGCGCGGCGGGCGCCCCGATGGGTCCCGTCAGCACCGCCCAGGTCTCCAACGACAGCGACGTGCTGTTTATGGAAGTCATGACCATGAGCAACCTCACCGAGATCCTGACCTCGCAGCTCGCCCTGCAAAAGAGCAGCAACGCCGCCGTGCGCGCCTTTGCCCAGCAGATGATCACCGAGCACACCCGCGCGCAAAACGAGCTGAACGCCATCGCGGCGGCCAAGGGCGTGCGCCTGGCCGACAAGCCCGGCGCCGACCAGCGCCTGCTGTACAACCGCCTGACCACCCTGTCGGGCGCGGCCTTTGACGCCGCCTACAAGAACGTGCAGGTGAACGGCCACGCGATGACCCTGGACCTGATCCAGACCTACCGCAGCATCGGCAAGGACCAGCAGGCCCTGGCGTACGCCGCCAAGACCCAGCCTGCCGTCGCCAACCACCTCGAAGAGGCGAGGGCGCTGCCCGGCAACTGAGTCTCCAGCCTTCGTCACGAACAAGCCCAGGAGAATATCCTGGGCTTGTCCCTTTGTTACGCCTCCACCTCGTAGAAAGTCTCCTCGGTCACCCGCTCCGGGAACTTGCGGATAAAGTCCACCGTGCTCAGCGCCTGGGTGCGGTGGCAGGCGATGGCCTGGAGTTTGCGGGTGACGTGCCGGGTCACGTCGCGGCGCAGGGTGGGGGGGAGCCATTCGGCGCGCAGGTCCTCGCGCTCGGGGGGGGTGTCGCTGGCGTAGTACCACAGCCGGGGGCGCTCCTGCGGCGGCAGGCTCTCCCAGGCCGCCCGCACCGCGTGGTGGGTGGTCACGTGGTCGGGGTGGCCGTTGCTGCCGTTGGGCGGAAAGGTCAGCACCGTCTGGGGGCGCAGGCGCACCATTGCCTCACGGGCGACCTCGGCCAGCGCCTCCAGCGGCTGCTCCCGCAGAAACTTGTCGGGAAAGGCGTGCTGCTCGTGGACGCTGCCGGGGTGCCCGGTCAGGCCGATCACGTCCAGGCAGGCCCGCAGCTCGGCGCCGCGCATCCGGGCAAGTTCCTCGGGATTCTCCGCCAGGCCCAGCGTGCGCCCCGCCTCGCCGCGCGTGAGGGTCACCAGGCCGCAGCGGTGGCCTTCTGCGAGCAGGTCCATCAGCGTTCCGGCGGCGCCGTAGACCTCGTCGTCGGGGTGGGGCACGATCAGCAGCAGTTTCAGCCCTTCGGTCATGCGGCCCAGGATAGGGCGCGGGCCAGGGCCGATACGGGAGGTAAGCGCGCTGGCCGATGCGCCCGCCCCCCGCCGCGCTTCAGGATGGAGGCGTGACCGACCCTCTGACGGCCCCTTTTGCGCTGCGTGACCTGCGCGCGCCCGGCGACTATCCGGACGCGGCGGCGCTGCTCTCTGCCTCCGACCCCGAGTGGCCCGTCACGCCCGAGCTGCTGCGGGCCTGGGACGAGGCCGCCGACCCGGACCTCTTCCGGACCGACGTGGCGGCCGAGCAGGATGGGCGGGTGGTGGCCGTGGGCCGCGTCGGGCACGACGACTTCGCCTTCGAGGAGTGGCGCTACTGGGGCAACCTCACCGTTCACCCGGACGCGCGGGGCCGGGGCGTCGGCTCGGCGCTGTATGCCGAGCTGCTGGAGCGGGTGCGCTCGCGCGGCGCCCGCGAGGTGCGGACCATGCTGACCGACCAGCCGCACCACGCGCCGGGCCGCGCCTTTCTGGAACGCCGGGGCTTCCGGGTGACCTGGGAGCGCTACGAGTCGCGGCTGAACACGGCTGAGGTGGACCTGGGCCGCTTCGACGCGCTGCTGGCGGGCGTGGCGGCCCAGGGCACCGAACTGCGCAGCGTGGCGGAGCTGGCGGCTGATCCCCAGCGCGACCGCCGCCTGTGGGAACTCGACTGGCTGCTCTTTCAGGACGTGCCCATGGGCAACGCGCTCACCAAGCGGCCGCTGGACGCCTGGGTGCGGCAGGAGCTGGAGGACCCGACCTTCTCGCAGGCGCTCTCCTTCGTGGCCGTGCAGCCCGGGCTGGACGACCCCCTTACCGGCCCCTACCTGGGCTACACCACGCTGATGCGCCATCCGGGCGGCTTTTACGTGATCGGCATGACCGGCGTGCGGCGCGAAGCGAGGGGCCGGGGCGTGGCCAAGGCGCTCAAGGTGGCCGCGATGCGGGCGCTGGCCGCCTCAGGCGGCGGCTCCATTCGCACCTTCAACGACAAGCCCAACGCCGCGATGCTGGGCATGAACGAGGGGCTGGGCTTTGTGCGCGGGCCGACGCACCTGCGCTACGAACTGGCTCTGGAGGCCGGGGCATGAGGGTCCGCGAGGCGGGCGCCGCCGACTATCCGGCGCTGGCGCAGGTGCTGGGCGCCGTGTGGCCCGAGCACGCCACCACCGCCGACACCCTGGCCCACGAGGACGCCGAGCTTCGGAGCCATCCCCGGAAACCGCGCCTGTGGCGGGTGCTGGCCGAGGACCCAGCGGGCCGGGTGCTGGGCGCGGGATCGCTGATGCAGTGGCCCGGCATGTTCCACCCTGGGCGCTACCACGCCGAGGTGCTGGTCCCTCCCGCGCACGAGGGCCGGGGCGTGGGCCGGGCGCTGGCGGCGGCGCTGGAGACGCAGCTGCGGGGCCGGGGCGCCCGCGAGGTGCTGGGCACGTCCCGCGAGGACCGCCCGCGCGGCCTGGCCTTTCTGGAGCAGCAGGGCTTTGCCGAAGCCATGCGCTACTTCGCCAGCGCCCTGAGCCTGCCGGACTTCGACCCGGCGCCCTGGGCCTCGGCCGCCCGGCTCCCGGCAGGCTACCGCCGCGCGACCCTGGCCGATCTGGTGGCCGAGCGCGGCGAGGACGCGGCGTGGCAGGCCTACTTCGGCATCTGCGCGGCGGTGCGCGCCGACGTGCCCCGCACGGGCCAGGCCACGCCGCTGGACTTCGCGCACTTTCGGGCGCAGGCGGACGATCCACGGTTCCTGCCCGGGGGAGTCCTCTTCGCGCTCACGGCGCAGGGCGAGGTGGCCGCGCTGACCGAGGTCTACCCCGACGCCGCCGACCCCCTCAAGATGCAGACCGGCCTGACCGGCACCCGCCGCGAGCACCGCCGCCGGGGCCTGGGGTTGGCCCTCAAGCTCGCCGCGCTGGAGCTGGCCCGCACGCGCGGCGCCGCGAGCGTCTGGACCGACAACGCCAGCACCAACGCCCCGATGCTGGCCCTGAACGGGCGCCTGGGCTTCGTGCGCCAGCCCGCCTGGGTCGAGATGCGCCGGGGCCGGGTGGAGGAGGGACCCCTCTGACCGCTCAGGTGCGGACGTTCGCCGCCCGCCCGGTGGGGGAGGCCGAGCGGGGCGCCGCCGCGCGGGTGTGGGCCTGCTGACCGGGCTGACGGGCGCCACGCGGGGGGGGGCGCAGGGACCGGGCAGCCTTTTCGATTCGCACCGGCAATGCCAGCGACGACGCGCCCATTCCCGCCCTCAAGGGCCGCCTGAGGCTCCGTGCGCGACCCCCCGAGCCTGAGCGGGGTAGCCTGGCTGTAGCTTGAACGTGTCCCGGCCCCCACCCCTGCTGCTGTCCATCGACTGGGACGCCTTTTCCGGCACCCGCGAGCTGGTGTTCGACGCCCCCATCTGGGGCACCCGCGACCGCGAGGAAGACCGCCTGCAAGCCTGGCGCGACCGTGCCCGCAGGCGCGGCGGGCCGGGCTGGGAGGGGCTGGCCGCCGACTTCCCCCTCTACCCCGGCGGCGAGGCGCTGGAGCGCTACGCGGGCGTCCCGGCGCACGTCACCCTGACGCACGCGGACGCCTGGACGTGGCTGGAGGCCTACCCCGGTGCCCACGTGCTGAACGTGGACAGCCACCACGACCTCGCCAGCCTCAGCGGCGATCCCGCGCGGGTGCGGCCCGGCAACTGGGCGGGGCTGGCCCTGGCCTCGGGGCGGGCGCGGCAGTACACCTGCTTCTACCCGGGCTGGCACGCGGCCTTGCCCGTCGCGGAGGGCCACGATCTGGAGCGCACCTGGGGCGAGGTCGCGCCGCTGCTCGCGCCCGGCGTGCTGGACCGGGTGACCCTGCGCCGGATGGACGGCCCCAGCGCTGTCCTCCCCGGCCCCGCCGAGGTCACGGCCCTGCTGCTGGTGCAGTCGCCCGCCTGGACCAGCCCCGCGCACGACCCGGCCTTTTTGCGGCTGGCGCGGGTGCTGGACGCCTCGCCGCTGACGCCTCCGCTGGACCGCTCGGACGCCTGTTGACGGGTGGACGAACCTGCTACCCTCAGCGCTGGCCCGTGACCTGTCCTGTCGCTGCGGCTGGAGGAATGACGCCATGACCTATTCCGTCGTCGGCCGCCCGGTCGCCCTGCTGACCGCGCTGTACGCCCTGAGCATCCTGCTTGCCAACCTCACCCTGAACCAGTTCATCCCGCTGCCCGTCTTCGGACTGCTCAGCGTGGGCACCATCTTCTTCGCGGCGGTCTTTACCCTGCGCGACCGGATTCACCGGGCCGGGGGCCTGAAGGCCGTTTACCTCGCCATTGCGCTGGCGCTGCTGGTCAACACCGTGGCGGCGGTGCTCACGGACACGCCGTGGCGCTTTGTCGGCGCGTCCTTTCTCGCCATTCTGGTGGGCGAGCTGGCCGACACCGCCGTCTACCAGCGCCTGATTCAGAAGAGCTGGTGGACCCGCGTGCTGGCGAGCAACGCGGTCAGCGTGCCGCTGGATTCCGTCCTCTTCACGCTGCTGGCCTTCTGGGGCGACATGAGCAGCCGCGACATCACCCAGATCATCTTTGCGGACATCCTCGCCAAGTACGCCATCGCGGCCCTCTTTGCCCTGCGGGTGCGCCGCCTGGCCGGGACCGCCACCCCATGAGTGCGCCCACCGCCCTGCTGAAGACCATCGCCAATGCGCGGCCGGGCCTCCAGACGGTGGTCGAACACGTCCTGCACCTGCCCGAGCTGTGTCCGGCGAGCCGCAACCCCGCGCCCGGCAGCACCCTGACCCTGCGTTACGCGGCGGGCGAGCGGCTGCTGGAGCTGTTCAGCCTGGACACCTACATCGACGCCTTCGTCGGGCACCCGGTCGTGCGCGACATGGAGCTGTTCGTGCAGACGGTCGCGCAGGACGCCGCGAACGCCGCCGGGGTGGAGGTGACCGCCACGGCCGACGTGCGCCTCAACCGGGTGCGGCAGGGCCAGCGGGTGACGGTGGTGGCGGAGCCGGAGACGGGGGAGGCGGGGTAACGCCAGGGGGCGAGTCGTTAAGACCTCGCCCCCTTCCCGTTCCAGCCCGCTACAGCCCCAGCAGTCCCCGGTAGCTCGCCACGATCTGGCCGCCCCAGATCAGGGCGACGACGGCGCCCAGCGCCAGGTACGGCCCGAACTTCACCCGGTTCTCGCGCCGCAGGGCGAGTTGCCCCAGGCCCAGCAGCGCCCCGGCGAACACCGCCACCACCACCGCGACGAGCAGCCGCTCCCAGCCCAGAAAGGCGCCGATCATGGCGGCGAGCTTCACGTCCCCGAAGCCCATCGCGGAGGGGTCGAAGGGGGCGTCCTCCTCCGACTCCGGTTCGCGCCGCCGCCACCAGTACACGCCCGCCAGCAGCGCGGCCCCGCCCGCCGCCGCCAGGGCGCCCTGCACCATCAGGATCAGGCCGGGGCCGGAGCCTGCGCTGCCCACCAGCAGGCTGCCCAGAAACCCGCCGAGGGTCAGGAGTTCGGGCACCCGCACCGCCCGCCGCGCCCCCAGGTTGACAAGGGCCGAGACGAGTGCGGCGCCCAGCCCCCACCCCGGCCCCCCCCACGCACCCACCAGCAGCGCCAGGCTGATCTGCTGGTAGCCGATGGGCGCTTCCGGGTAGCGGCGCTCGCGCCCGCGCCGCAGCACCCACGACCCCAGCAGGTCGATGGTGACGAGCAGTCCCGCGCCCAGCAGCGCGCCCTGCACCGCCTCTACGAGGCTGGGCAACTCCCCCCCGGCCCCCGCGCGGGTGTTCCAGGCGGCGAAGGCCAGCCCCAGCGCCACGCCCGGCAGCGTCAGCGCGTCGGGAATGGTGTAGGTGTCCAGATCGATGGCGCTGGCGACCAGCAGCAGGGTGAACAGCACCATCAGGCCCAGCGGGGCCGCGCCGTACAGGCTCAGGGGGTAGAGCGCCGCGATGACCGCGTAGCCCAGCCCGGTCAGCAGTTCGACCAGCGGGTAGCGCGCCTTGATCGGCGCCCGGCAGTAGCGGCACTTGCCGCCCAGGCTCAGCCACGACCCCAGCGGCACCAGGTCGCGCGGGGCGAGGCGGTGGTCGCAGCGGGGGCAGTGGCTGGGCGGAAAGGCGACATTCTCGCCGCGCGGCAGCCGCCAGATCAGCACGTTGGAAAAGGACCCCACCAGCAGGCCCAGCACACCTGCGAACAGGGCGAGAAGAAGGTCGGGACTCACCCCGGAAGTCTAGGGGCCACGGTCTTACACGGACCTGCCCGGGCTTTTGACCGCGTTCAGAACGGAGCGGCCCCCGGGGGGGTGGGGTGCAGACTGGAAGGTAACCTCGCGCCCCACCTTTCCTTGCCCTGGAGGCTTTGACCCATGACCACCCTGCCTGTGAACGCTGCCCTGTCCTCGCCGCCCGCCCCCTCCCCGCCCCTTCCCCGCATCATCCAGGGCGGCATGGGGGTCGCCATCTCGGGCTGGGAACTCGCGCAGGCCGTCTCGCGCCAGGGGCAGCTCGGGGTGGTGTCGGGCACCGGCATCGACAACCTGATCGTCCGCAGGCTGCAAGACGGCGACCCCGGCGGGCACGTCCGGCGGGCGCTGGGGTACTTTCCCGATCAGGACTGGGCGGGGCAGGCGGTCACCGACTACTACCTGGAGGGGGGCCGCGCGCCCGGCCAGCCCTACAAGCGGGTGCCGCTGCCCACCCTGACCACCCACCGGGTCGCGTGGCGGCTCGCCATCCTGGGCAGTTTCGTGGAGGTCTTTCTGGCGCGCGAGGGGCACCCCAACCCGGTCGGCCTGAACCTCCTGACCAAGCTGCAACTGCACACCATGCCCGCCATGTACGGGGCGATGCTCGCCGGGGTGGACACCGTGATCATGGGCGCCGGGATTCCGCGCGAGGTGCCCGGGGCGCTGGACGCCTTCGCGCAGGGCCAGCCCTACACCTTCCGGGTGGACGTGAAGGGCGACGGCCCGGCCACCGCGCCGCTCACGCTCGACCCCGCCGACTACGGCTTCGGGGGCGTCGAATTGCCGCGTCCGAAGTTCTACCCGATCATCTCCTCGCACGTGCTCGCGGGCGTGCTGACCCGCAAGGCGACGGGCAGCGTCCAGGGCTTCGTGATCGAGGGGCCGACCGCCGGGGGCCACAACGCCCCGCCGCGCGGCCAGACCACCTACGACGAGTCCGGGCAGCCGATCTACGGCGAGCGCGACGTCGCGGACCTCTCCGAGATGCGCAAGATCGGCCTGCCCTTCTGGCTGGCGGGCGGCAGCGGCAGCCCCGAAGCGCTGCAACGGGCGCTCGACGAGGGCGCCGCCGGAATCCAGGTCGGCACCCTCTTCGCCTACTGCGCCGAGAGCGGCCTGCGCCCCGAGACGCGCGAGCACACCCTCGCCGCCGTGCGCGCGGGGCAGGCCAGCGTCTACACCGACCCGCTGGCCTCGCCCACCGGGTTTCCCTTCAAGGTCGTGCAGTTAGAAGGCACCCTCTCCGAACCCGAGGTGTACGCCGCCCGCACCCGCGTGTGCGACATCGGCTACCTGCGCGAGTTCTACTGGCAATCGGAAGGCAAGACCGGGTTGCGCTGCGCCGCCGAACCCGTCGCCGACTATGTCCGCAAGGGCGGCAAGCCGGAAGACACCGTGGGCCGCAAGTGCCTGTGCAACGCCCTGATGGCCGACGCGGGCCAGGCCCAGATTCAGCGGGGCGGCGAGGTCGAGCAGCCTCTGGTCACCAGCGGCGACGATCTGGTCAAGCTGGCAGGCTGGAAGTCGGGGTATACGGCCGGGGACGTGATCTCGTACCTGCTGGGGGAGAGCACGCCGCAGGGCTGACCCGGACAGCAAGAGAGGGCGGCGCAGAGACCCAGTGCGCCGCCCTCTCTGTCAGATGGTCCTCAATGCTTCCCGAAATGCCCGAGCTGCGGCACGTTGGGCCGCCACTCGGGCCGCGCCACGACCTCGCCGTAGAGGTCGTACTCGTCGCTGTCCTCGATGCGGGCCTGCACGATGTCCCCGATCTTGACCGCGCCCGCGAAATCGCCCGCGTACAGGTAGACCTGCCCGTCGATGCCGGGGGCGTCGCCCTTCGTGCGGCCGATCAGGCGGGTGCCGGGAAGGTCCCCCTCGTCGTCGTTGAACTCGTCCACGATGACGTCCATCACCCGGCCCACCTTCTCGGCCAGTTTCTTGGCGCTGATGCGCTGGGCGACCTCCATGAAGCGGGCCAGCCGCTCTTGCTTGACCTCCTCCGGCACCGGGTTCGGCAACGCGTTCGCGTCCGCCTCCTCCACGTCCGAGTAGGCGAAGGCGCCCACCCGGTCCAGCCGCGCGTCTTCGAGGAAGGTCAGCAACTCCTGAAACTCCTCCTCCGTCTCGCCGGGAAAGCCCACGATGAAGGTCGAGCGGATCACCAGTTCCGGGCAGATCTCGCGCCAGCGGCGGATGGTGTCGAGCTGTTTCCCCGCGCCGGGCCGCCGCATCAGCCGCAGGATGCGCGGCGAGGCGTGCTGGAGGGGGATGTCGAGGTACGGCAGGATCTTGCCCTGGCCCATCAGCTCCACGATGCGGTCCACATGCGGGTACGGGTAGACGTAGTGCATCCGCACCCACGCGCCCATCTCGCCCAGCTTCTCCGCGAGGTCGCTGAGGTGCGCCCGCACCATCCCGCCCTGAAACTCGGACTCGCGGTAGCGCACGTCCACCCCGTAGGCGGAGGTGTCCTGCGAGATCACCATCAGTTCCTTGGTGCCGCCCGCGATCAACCGGTAGGCCTCGTACAGCACGGCGCCCGCGTCCCGGCTGACCTGCCGCCCGCGCAGCTTGGGGATGATGCAAAAGGCGCAGGTGTGGTTGCAGCCCTCCGCGATCTTCACGTAGGCGTAGTGCCGGGGCGTGAGCCTCACCGAGGGGGCGAACACGTCGCCGTGACGGGTCGCCTCCCGTTCAGGTCCGGCGCGCTCCGGCTGCTGCACGCCCGGCCGCATCCCGGGCGCGGCCACCGGCAGCAGGCCCGTGAAGGCGCCCTGCTCCAGGGGCAGCAGCTCACGCACATGCCCCATCACGTCGTCCACCGCTTCGGAGCCGGTGATCGCGGCGACCTTGGGGTGGCGCTCCAGAATCTTCTCGGGGCGCTCGCCCAGGCAGCCCGTCACGATCACCTTGCCGGTGGCGTCCAGCGCCTCCCCGATGGCGCTGAGGGACTCTTCCACGGCGGGCGTGATAAAGCCGCAGGTGTTCACGATCACCGCGTGGGCGTCCTCGTAGCTGGGCGCGACCTCGTAGCCCTCGGCGCGCAGCTGGGTCAGGATGCGCTCGGAGTCCACCAGGGCTTTCGGGCAGCCCAGGCTGATAAAGCCCACCTTTTTCAGGGGCGCGGTTCCGGTCGCCGCCTGGGGCAGCGGTTCATTCAGGGTCGTCATCGGTGCATTCCTCCACGCGCCGCCGCCGCGCAGGGACACGCAGGGCAACAAACTCGGCCGGGCAGTCTACAGGGCCGCGCCGGGGGCAGCTAGGGCAGAGGTCACAGGTGGGCGCCCTCCTGGCCCGGCCCCGCACGCTAGACTGCCGGGCGTTATGCAAGCCAAGGTTATCGTCGTCACATCCGGCAAGGGAGGCGTGGGCAAGACCACGACCACCGCCAACATCGGCGCGGGCCTCGCCAAACTCGGCGAGAAGGTCGTCGTCATCGACGTGGACGTGGGTCTCCGGAACCTCGACGTGGTGATGGGCTTGGAAAGCCGGGTGGTGTTCGACCTCGTGGACGTGCTGGAAGGCAAGTGCCGCCTGTCGCAGGCCGTGATCCGCGACAAGCGGGTGGACTCGCTCTACCTGCTCCCCGCCTCCCAGACCCGCGACAAGGACGCCCTGGACCCCGAGGTCTTCAAGGGCGTGGTCCGGCAACTGATCGAGGAGGAAGGCTTTACCCGCGTCCTGATCGACTCGCCCGCCGGGATCGAGTCGGGCTTCAAGACCGCCGCCGCTCCGGCTGAGGGGGCGCTGGTCGTGGTGAACCCGGAGGTGTCCAGCGTGCGCGACGCCGACCGCATCATCGGGCTGCTGGAAGCCCAGCAGGTGCGCGAGATTCGCCTCGTGATCAACCGCCTGCGTCCCAAGATGGTCGCCAGCGGCAACATGCTCTCGGAGGGGGACGTGCTGGAGATCCTGGGGGTCAAGCCCATCGGGATCATCCCCGAAGACGACGGCATCCTGGTCAGCACCAACGTGGGCGAACCCGCCGTGCTGGGCAAGTCGGTGGCGGGGCAGGCCTTTATGGATACCGCCCGGCGCATCAAGGGCGAGGACGTGGCCTACCCCAAGCTGGAGCAGGACAAGGGCTTCTGGTCGATCTGGCGCCGCCTGTTCGGGGGGGCCTGAGATGTTTTCCTGGCTGAACAAACGGCGGTCCAAGGAGACCCTCAAAGACCGCCTGGAACTCGTCCTCGCCTACGACCGCGCGCAGATTCCCCCCGGCAAGGTGGACGCGCTGCGCAACGACCTGCTGGAGGTCGTCAAGCGCTATTTTCCGGCCGGGAACAGCAGCGTCGAGGTCGAGCAGCACGGTGACAAGGTGGTCCTGATGGCCTCCATCGCCATCGACGAGAACGTGGAGAACGCCGGGCGCCGCCGGGAGTAGGCGCCCGCGCGAGGAGGGGTCGGGGGCGAGCCAGGCTTCCCGGCCCTATGCCTTGCCCGCCCGGAAGGTGTGAACTGGAGGCAGCTTTGGGGGTCCGAGACCCTTTACCGAAGCCGCAGAGCAAGTCGCCAGGAGGTGTCTCATGACGGGTGATCTGTTGCCAGCCGCTCCAGCTCTCGCCGGAAAGGTGGCCGTCGTCGCCGGGGCCACGCGCGGCGCCGGGCGCGGCATCGCGACCGAACTGGGGGCGCTGGGCGCGACGGTGGTCTGCACGGGCCGCTCCACCCGCGCAGGCCCCAGCGACCTGGGCCGCGAGCGCAACCGCCCCGAGACCATCGAGGAGACGGCGGAGATTGTGACGGCGGCGGGCGGCCGGGGAGTGCCCCTGCGCTGTGACTACCTCGACGAGGCCGACGTGGGGCGGTTGGCGGAACGGCTCGGGGCCGAGTTCGGCGGGCTGGACGTGCTCGTCAACGACGTGTGGGGCGGCGAGCGCCACAGCGAATGGGGCAAAAAGGCCTGGGAGCTGGACCTGGGCAAGGCCCGCGCCCTGATCGAGGGCGGGCTGTGGACCCACCTCGTCACCGGGCGGTATCTGCTGCCGCTGCTGCGCCCCGGCGGCCTGATCGTGGAGGTCACCGACGGCGACGGCTGGGCCTACCGCGGCAACCTGATCTACGACCTCGCCAAGACCGGCGTGATGCGCCTGGCGCAGGGCTGGGCGCACGAGCTGGAGGGGGACGGGCGCGGCATCACCAGCGTCTCGGTCACGCCCGGCTTTCTGCGCTCCGAGGAGATGCTGGCCCATTTCGGGGTGCAGGAGGCCAGCTGGCGCGACGCCACCGCCCGCGACCCCAACTTCGCCGAGTCGGAGACGCCCCGCCTGGTGGGCCGGGGAATCGCCGCCCTCGCCGCCGATCCGCAGAAGCGCCGGTTTGACGGCCGGGCCCTGGCCTCCTGGACCCTGATGGACGAGTACGGCTTCAGTGACGTGGACGGGCGCAAACCGCACTGGGGCCGCTGGTTCCGGGAGGTGCTGGGGAGGCAGGTCATCACACCGGATCAGGTCTGACGTTCTCCCGCCGCCCTTTTCAGTAACGTGAGCCATGCGCCCAAGCGGCCCGGACACGCCCACCCGACGGCGGGACCCGGCCCCATGACCCTGCCGCCCGGCGCCTTCGAGCCGGACTCCCGCGCCGGGTGGCGCGCGTGGCTGGAGGCGCACCACGAGACCGACAAGGGCGTGTGGCTGGTGCTGCGGAAAAAGGCGGCCGGTCCGGTGAACCTGACGGGGGGCGAGGCCGTGGAGGAGGCCCTGTGCTTCGGCTGGATCGACTCCAAACCGCGCAAGCTCGACGAAACGCGCTCCATGCTGTATTTCGCGCCGCGCCGGGCGGGCAGCGGCTGGAGCGCCGTGAACAAGGCCCGGATCGAGAGGATGCAGGCGGCGGGCCGCATGACCCCGGCGGGGCAGGCGAAGATCGACGCGGCTATCCGGGACGGCTCGTGGACCCGGCTCGACGCGGTGGACGCCCTGGAGGTGCCGCCTGACCTGGCAGGAGCGCTCGCCGCCGAAGCGGGCGCGCGGGCGCAGTGGGACGCTTTTCCCCGCAGCGCGCGGCGCGGCATCCTCGACTGGATTGCGGGGGCGAAGACGGCCGCCACCCGCGAGAAACGGGTGCGCGAGACGGCCACGCTCGCCGCGCGGGGGGAGCGGGCCAACGCCTGGCCGCCGCCGGGAAAGCGCCGGGCTTAACCGCGTCTCAATCTGATGGGGGCTTCCCGCTTGAATCGGTAAAGTACCCGGCATGGAATACCGCAACCTCGGCAAGAGCGGCCTCAAGGTCTCGGAAGTCTCCCTGGGCGGCTGGGTCACCTTCGGGCACTCGGTCCACGACGAGACGATGGTCCGCGACATCGTGATGAAAGCCTACGAGGAGGGCGTGAACTTCTTCGACCAGGCCGACGTGTATGCGCGTGGCCGCTCCGAAGAACTGATGGGCGCCGTGCTGCGCGAGCTGCCCCGGCACACGCTGGTGATTTCCAGCAAGGTCTTCTGGCCGATGAGCGACGACGTGAACGACCGCGGGCTGTCGCGCAAGCACATCCTGCATTCCATCGACGGGTCGCTGAGGCGCCTGGGCACCGACCACCTCGACATCTACTTCGCTCACCGCTACGACGACAGCGTGCCGATGGAGGAGATCGTGATGGCTTTCGATCAGGTCATCCGCGACGGCAAGGCCCTGTACTGGGGCACCTCGATGTGGCCCGCCGCGCGCATCGCCCAGGCCGTGGAATTTGCCAAGGCCCACGGCCTGCACGCGCCCGTCACCGAGCAGCCCGAGTACTCCATGCTGCGCCGCGAGCGCGTCGAGGGCGAGATTCTGCCCTACACCGAGCAGGCGGGCGTCGGGCTGGTGGTGTGGAGTCCGCTGGCGATGGGCTTACTCACCGGCAAGTACGACGAGGGCCGCCCCGAGGGTTCCCGCCTGACCGACAACGAGAACTGGGGCAAGAACTTCCTGACCGATGAGAACATCCAGAAGGTGCGCGATCTCAAGCCGGTCGCCGACGACCTGGGCATCACCCGCGCCCAGCTCGCGCTGGCGTGGATTCTGCGCCAGCCGGGCGTGAGCAGCGTCATCACCGGGGCCACCAAGGTCGGGCAGATCGAGGACACCGTCCGGGCGGCGGGCGTGCGGCTCAGCGAGGACGTGACCCGCCGCATCGAGGACATCCTGACCTGCTGAGCGGGGGGAGGGGCGGCAGCCCGGGGGCGGTGGGGAGAGCGGTGTTCCTCAGCGCCCCCGCTTCCGGGCGGCCCGGCCCGTTCCCCCGGCCTGAGGGTCCGCCTGCACGGGCGTGGGGAGGGGGGGCCAGACCCGGTTGCGTCCCGCCCGCTTGGCGCGGTAGAGCTGCTCGTCGGCCTGCTCCAGGGCGGTCCGGAAGGCCTGGTCCCCGGCCCCCGGCGCCGGAGCGTAGCCCGCGCTGACCGTGAGGTGCAGGCCCGGGGGCAGCCCGCTCCAGCCCTGCGCCCCGACCGCCCGGCGCAGCTCCTCGACCAGGGCGGGCGCGCCGGCCGGGGGCAGACCAGGCACGACCAGCAGGAATTCCTCGCCGCCGTAGCGGACCAGCAGGCTGCCGGCCGGGGCCTGGGCGCGCAGGCGCAGGGCCACGGCGCGCAGGGCCGCGTCCCCGACCGCGTGCGAGTGGCGGTCGTTGACGCTCTTGAAGTCGTCGATGTCGAACAGGGCGAGCAGCAGGGGAGCGCCGCCCGCGCCGGCCAGCTCGGTCAGGGCGTCGTGCAGGCCCCGGCGGTTGAGCAGCCCGGTGAGGGGGTCCTGGCGGGCCTGGTCCTCGGCGCGGCGCACGCTGTCTTGCCAGCCCTGGGCCAGGGCGCGGGCCTGGCGCAACTCGCGCGCCAGATCGTCGTGGCGGCCCTCGATCTGGGCCAGGCGGCCCAGGGCCAGCTGCGCGCCGCTCAGCGCCTCCCGCAAGGTCTCCAGCGCCGCCGCCAGGTCGCCCTGGCGCTCGTACAGCCCCGCCACCGCCCGCAGGATGTCCTGGGTCTCGCGGTGACGCTGCTGCGCGCGGGCGCTTGCCAGCGCGGCGGCGTAGTGCTGCTGGGCTTCGCCGAACTGGCCCTGGGCCGCCCGCACCTCGGCCAGCGCCAGCCAGGCGTCGAGGTAGGACTGCTGGCCCAGCTGGGTGTGGTGGTCCAGTGCGGCCAGCGCGTGGTCCTCGGCGCAGCTCAGGCGGCCTTCGAGCAGGCACAGCCGGGCCGCGTGGGCCTCGGTCAGCAGCGCGAGCAGGCGGTCGGGCCGCTCCGCCAGCCCCGCGCGGGTGGCCGCGATGGCCGCGCGGGTGCGGGCGCGGGCCTCGGCCTCGGCTTCGGGCCGGCCCCGCTCGCGGGCCTCGCGGGCCAGGTTGAGCAGGGTGTGGGCGCGGTTTTCGTGCAGGTAGAGGCCCAGACTCCCCCGGTCGGGGTCGGGAAGCGACGCCAGCAGTTCTTCCAGCACGTTGAGCTGGTGCAGCGCCTGGGCGTGGTCCCCGGCCAGGTTTTCCAGGTACGCCAGGTTCACCGAGGCGTGCCCGAGGTCCACGGGGTCGGCGGCCCGGCGCGCCAGCGCCTGCGCGCCTTCCAGGTCGCGCCGCGCGCCCACCAGGTCCCCGGTCGACATCCGGACGATGGCGCGGTTGTTGAAAACCCGCGACTCCAGGTCACGCAGGCCATGCTCCTGGGCGAGGTCGAGCGCCAGCGCCAGGTGCTCGAAGGCGCGCTCGTGCCTTCCCTGGGTCGCCTCGATGCCGCCCAGCACCGAGAGGATTTCCACCGTGAGGCCGGGGCGGCGGGCGAGGGCCGCCCCGGCCTCCAGCGCCCGCGCCAGCGCCGTCTGGGCCAGCGCCAGGGCCAGGGCCAGCGCGCGCCCGCGAAAGTGCCGCGCCAGCGCCAGAAACGCCGCCGCGCGCTCCGGGCCGCTCGCCGCGCGGTCCAGGGCCGCGAGCAGGGCAGGCGGAGTGTCGGGCGGCAGGCTCGGCGGCTCCAGAAAGAGGGCTGGCATGGCGGTCATTCTCGCGCGCCGACTCTTGCAGGGTCCTGACCTGTCTGGGGCCCCTTCGCCCCCTCCCCCCGCTGCCCCGTCCAGGGCCGCGCCGCCGGGCGCCGGGGGGCGCTCTTTGCAACTTTGGGCGCACGCGCCGGTCACCTCGCGCCCCTATGCTGACGGGGTGGCAGCCATCGAAACGCGGGAATTGCGCAAAGTGTACCGGGGCCGGGCGGTGGTCGACGGCCTGTCGTTGAGGGTGGAGGAGGGCGAGGTCTTCGGCTTCCTGGGTCCCAACGGGGCGGGCAAGAGCACCACGGTCAAGATGCTGCTGGGGCTGGTGCAGCCCTCGGGGGGCGAGGCGCTGGTCCTGGGCGGGCGGCCGTCGGACCCGGCGGTGCGCGCCCGCCTGGGCTTCTTGCCCGAGCAGTTCCGCTTTCAGACCTGGATGACCGGCCAGGAATTCCTGCACTTTCACGGCCGCCTCGCGGGCCTGGGGGCGGCCGAGCTGCGGACCCGGGTGCCCGAGGTGCTGGAGGAAGTCGGGCTGGGCGGGCGCGGCGGCGAGACGCTGGGCGGCTATTCCAAGGGCATGCTTCAGCGCGCCGGGCTGGCAGGAGCGATTCTGGCGCGGCCCCGGCTGGTCTTTCTCGACGAGCCGACCTCGGCGCTCGACCCCATCGGGCGGGTGGAGGTGCGCGAGATCATCGAGCGGCTGCGCGCTTCCGGCGTGGCGGTCTTTCTCAACTCGCACCTGCTCTCGGAAGTCGAACAGGTCTGCGACCGGGTGGCCTTTGTCAAGGCGGGGCGGGTGCTGCGGCAGGGGTCGATGCGCGAGCTGATGGGCGGCGTGCTGCCGGTGGACCTGCGGGTGGACACGCTCTCGCCCGAGCTGCTCGCGGCGCTGGGCCGCGTCGGCGAGGTGCGCCACACCGACGCGCACACGCCGGGCCGGGTGGACGTGACCCTCTGGCTGGAGCGCGAGGACGCCCTTCCGGCCCTGGCCGACGCCGTTCACGGGCACGGCGCCCGGCTCTACGCGCTCTCGCCCCGGCGCCCCGATCTGGAAACGATGTTCCTCGAACTGATCGAGGGGGGCGCGCCGCAAGGGCAGCCCTCCCGGAGCGCCGTTCATGCGTAACGCCCTCCTGATCGCCGAACTCTCCCTGCGCGAGGCGGTGCGCAAGCGGCTGGTCGTCGTGCTGCTGCTGCTCACCGCCGCGTTCGTGGGCTTTTACCTCTACGGGGTCTTCCGGCTGGAGGGAACGCTCGACCAGCGCGCCATCGACGCGGGGCTGGAGGGCCGCAGCGCGAGCGGCGCGGCCAACCTGCCCGTCATGTACGCCACCCTGTTCGGCATGTACCTGGTGTTCTTCCTGGGGTCGCTGATGGCGGTGCTCTCCAGCGTGGGGGCCGTCAGCGCCGACATCGAGAGCGGCGTGATGCAGTCGGTGCTGGCCCGCCCGGTGCGCCGCGCCGAACTTGTCGCGGGGCGCTGGCTGGGGTTCACGCTGGTGAACGTGGTGTACGTGGCGCTGGTCAGCGCGGCGCTTCTGACCGGTATCTACCTGATCAGCGGTTTCGTGCCCCCGGCGCCGCTCCCGGCCGTGGGGCTGGTGCTGCTCGCCATCACCCTGATCACGGCGCTGACCGTGCTGGGCAGCACGCTCTTTACCACCCTCGCCAACGGCATCGGCGTGTTCGTGCTGTACGGGGCGGGCTTCGCGGGCGGCATCCTGGGCGCCATCGGCAGCCTGTCGGACAGCCCGACGCTGGTCACGCTGGGCCGGGTCGCCAACACGCTGATGCCCACCAACGCCCTGTGGCTGGGCGCGACCTACCACCTTCAGCCGGAGGTGCTGCTGCAAGTCGGCGAGGCCACGCGCGGCGCCAACCCGCTGTTCAGCACCGTGCCCATCGCCTCCGGGATGGTCGCGTGGGCCGCCGCCTACGCCGCGCTCGCCGTGCTGCTCGCCATGTGGCGCTTCAGCCGCCGCGACCTGTAGCGGCGAGGCAATCAGCGGGGGACCTCCGGGCGGGTGACGGAGGTCCCGGCCGTTTGCGGGCAGGAAGCCTTCTCAGGACCCCGGCTGGACCAGGCGGCAGGCCGTCAAGGCAGCAAGAAGCCGGAAGCGCGCGGCTCCCGGCGGGTGGCAAGGGCGCCCACGTGCCCTGCCTGGTGCTTCAGCGGCGCTCCTCGCCTCCGGGAGCCTCGCCCCTGGGGGCAGGGTCGCTGCCCGGACGCGGCGCCGGGGTGTCCGCTGCGTGGGGCCGGGGCATGGCGTCGGGCACGGTGGGTTCGGTGCCGGGCGGGAGGTCGGCCTCGGGGCCGGAGGTAAAGCGCGGCCGGTTCTCCAGGCGGTCAGGCGCCTCTACCGGGGGGGCGGGCGAGGCGACGAGGGTGGCGGGCATGTGTGGCGGCGGGGTGGCCCCGGCTCCCGCGCCCGCCCCGTGCGGGTCCGCGCCATAGGCTCCAGCCTCGTGCGACAGCTCGCGGATCAGGCGCTCGCGGGCGCTGATCTCCTCGTCTACCCGGCGGATGTCTTCCTGCACGCCCTGCAAGACCTCCAGATCGGCGCCCGCGTGGTACGAGCGGCCCAGCCGGGCGTAGAGGGCGTCGAGTTCGCGCGTGAGCTGGAAGACCTCCAGCCGCAGGCGCGTCGTCTGCGCGACCTCCTCGCCCCGGCGCTGCACCCGCCCGGCGCCCCGGCGCACACTGTTCAGAAGGTTGTCCAGCATGGCCGCATTGTCCCTCCGCGTCCCTGAGGGCGGGTGAGGGGCGGTTCACCCCCGCTTGGCGCTCGGCGGCTCCCCGGAAGGGCAGCGCGCCTGGGCGCCCGGGAGGTTCAGGCGGGCGTGACCGCGCGCTCGGGCGCCGGGGCGGGGTCGGGGGCCGCCGGGCCGAGCAGGTGCGCCAGCGCCAGCGGGATCGCCGCGTCCCAGCCTTGCGGGTGGCAGGCGGCGGGGTAGGGGACCGGGGGACCGTCCTCGCGCGGAAAGCCCGCCAGCAGCTCGCTGAGGCGGAAGTCGGGTGCCCAGCGGGCCACGTCGAACAGCGCGCGGGCGACCTGCCTGGCCCCGGCGTGCAGGCCGTAGCGTTCCATGCCCAGGGCGGCGGCGGCGGTGTCGTGGGGCCACACGCTGCCGTTGTGGTAGGAGACCGGGTTGTAGCGAATCTCGTTTACCCCCAGGGTGCGGATGCCCCAGCCGCTCCACAGTTCCTCGCCCAGCGCCGTGCGCGCGACCTGCGGGGCGTACTCGGGCGGAATGATCCCGGTCCAGAGGGTGTGGGCCGGGTTGCTCACCAGCACCCGCAGCGGCCGCTTGTCGCCGTTCAGGCCGTGGGCGTAGTAGCCGCGCTCGGGCCACCAGAAGGCGCGCTGGAAGGTCTCGCGCAGCTGCTGGGCGCGGGCCTCCCACTCGGGCGCCCGGTCCGGTTCCCCGAGGTCGCGGTACATCCGCGCGGCGGCGAGGTAGGCGGCGTAGGCGTAGCCCTGCACCTCGATCACCGCGACGTGGCCCTGGACGTCCACGCCGTCCTCGGTGAAGGTCGAGTCGCCGCTGTCTTTCCACACCGCGTTGGTGATGCCGCCGGGGTCGGGGGTGTACTCGATCAGGCCGTCGCCGTCGGGGTCGCCGTAGGTCGTCAGCCATTCCAGCGCCGCTTCCCAGTGGGGGCGCAACTCGCGCGCCAGTTCGGGGGTCTGGCGGCTGATCTCGCCCACCAGCCACACGAACAGGGGCGTGGCGTCGGCGGTCGCGTAGTAGGGGCGGTGGGGCGTGCGGCCCAGCCGGGTGAGTTCGCCCACCCGCTCCTCGTGGAGGATCTTGCCGGGTTGCTCCAGCGTGACCGGGTCGAGCCTTTGCCCCTGCCGCGCGGCGAGGTAGCGCGCCACCGTCACCGCGAGGCCAGGGCGGTGCTCACGCACCAGCAGCGCGATAATCAGGCTGTCGCGGCCGAAGGGCGCCACGAACCAGGGCAGCCCCGCCGCCGGAAAGGCTCCCGCCTCGGTCTGAAAGCTCAGGCTGCGCAGGTCTTGCACGCTGCGCTCCAGCACGCGCTGGTCGAGGGGATCGGGCAGGGTCAGCCCCGCGTGCAGCCCGGCGTACTCGCGCGCCAACGCCTCCGGGTCGCCGGGCGTGGGGGTCTCGTCTCCCTGGAGGGGAAAGACGCTGACCCGCAGCTCGGTGTCGCCGCTGATCTCCCAGGCCAGTGCCGCGCCGTCCCAGACGGGTTCGGGGGTCGCCTGCACCAGGGTGCGGCAGCGCAGGCCGTCTCCGGCCAGGTAGCTGAACTCTACGCCGCCGGGCACGGCGCGGGTCTCGACCGCGCGCGGGCCGAGGCCGCCCGGCCAGCCGCGCACCTCGAACATGTCCACGAAGTCGGCGCCCAGCTCCAGCCGCAACTGGTGGGTGCCGGGCTGGTACAGGGTCACGCGCAGGGTGTCGCGCAGCTCGGTCGCCGTGACCGTGAGGTCGCGGCGGTAGCCCAGGCGCATGGTGTAGCCCACGTTGGGATTGGCCCCCTCCTCGCGCAGCCAGAAGGGCCAGCGCTCGTGCAGCGCCAGATGCTGGGGCGGCTGGCCGTCCACGCGCCAGGCGTAGCGGGAGAGGTAGCGGGTGTCGCGGCGGTACAGCCCTCCCTCCTCGCCGACCGCCTGATAGTGGCGGTTCCCGACAAGGTAGAGGTCGTTTTCTTTCAGGACGGTGCGGGTACTCAGCATGGGACTCTCTCGGAAGGCAGCGGCCGCCGGGCGGGGCGGGGCACGCGCGCCGCCGCCCGGACAGGGGAGAAGGAAAGGGGGGCAAGGCGGACGCGCCGCAACACCGGGGCCTCAGCCCTTGACGGCGCTGTCGGCCCCGGTGTCCACGAAGTAGCGCTGGAAGATCACGAAGATGATGATGACCGGAATCGCGCTGAGCACGGCGCCCGCCAGGATCAGGCCGTAGTCGCCCTGCCCGCCGTACAGCGCGCGGAAGTTCGACAGCCCCACCGTCAGCGTGAAGTCGGTGTTCTCGCGCAAGATCACCAGCGGCCAGAAAAAGTCGTTCCAGGCCCCCTGAAACTGGGTGATCGCCAGCGCGATCAATGCCGGACCCGCCTGCGGCAGCATCACCCGCCAGAAGGTCGTGAAGGGGCCGGCGCCGTCGATGGCGGCCGATTCTTCCAGCTCGCGCGGCATCCCCTCGAAAAACTGCTTCATCAGAAAGACGCCGCCCGCCGCGACCAGCCCGTTGAACCACAGGCCCCAGATGTTCAGCAGGCCCAGGTCATTGAGCAGCACGTAGTTGCTGACCAGGTTGACCTGGCTGGGTACCATCTGCGCAAACAGCACGAACGCCAGGAAGATCAGCGTCTGGCCGGGAAAGTTCAGCCGCGCCAGGGCGTACCCCGCCAGCGAGCAGAACACCACGGCGGCAGCCACCCGCAAGAAGGCGTACAGGAACGAGTTGAGCATCCACGAGAAAAACAGGCTGGTGCCGGTAGCGGGGTTGGTCGTCTCGTTAAAGGCCCGGCGGTAGTTGTTGAAGGTGTAGCCCAGGATGCCCGGCGTCACGTTGCGGTAGGCCAGCGAGCGCCCGAAGTTCTGGCGGTCACTGGGCGGCAGGGTGCTGCTCACCAGCGTCTGCCCGCGCTGCACATCTACCTGGAGGGGGGTGCGCTCGAACACCGGCCCCGCGAGGTAATAGCGGCCGCCGCGTTCGACCAGCTCGACCGGCTGGTACTGCGACAGGCTGAACTGCACCGCCTGGGCCTCGGGCGTGTCGAGGATGAGCGGGACCACCCGGCCGCTTTCCAGCCGGGCGCTGAGGCGGTCGCCCTCGGGAGCCGTGAGTTCGCCGGTCACCCGCTGCCCGTTCTGGCGGGTCAGGGCCGGGTAGCGCACCGTGACGCGGTAGGCCTGCACGTCCCCCACCGTGCCCGTGGGCGTGAGCTGTACCTGCGCGAAATCGCGGGCCTGGGCGTAGCGCGTCAGGCTGACCAGGCTGACCGGCTGGTACGGAAACAGCGCCACGCTGGGGGGCGCCGCCGGCGTGCCCTGCGGCGAGCGCACCTGCACGTCGAACGTAACGGTGCGGCCCGGGTACAGCCCGCCGTTCCAGCCCCCACCCCCGCCCTGCACGCCCAGGTCGTAGGCCGCGCCGATGTACTGGGCGCTGAGCTGCGGAATCAGCAGCCGGGGCGGGTACTCGTTGGGGTCGTCTTTCAGGCTGCTCAGCAGGCCCATCAAGAACGGTCCCAGAAAAAAGAAGCTCATCAGCAGCATAAAGGCGTAGAGCCAGCCGGCCCGTGCCCAGCGCCGCCGGGCCAGCCAGCGGTCCCTGGCGGCGGCGCTGGGCGCCGGGTGGTGGGGGGTTTGCAAGACCGTCATGGCCGCCTCCTGAAGCTGTAGACCGGGCCTGCGCGGCCGCGTCGGGAGCGCATCAGCGGGCCTCCGACGGGAAGAAGCGCCGCTGCACGAAGACCATCACCAGGATGATCAGCGCCAGGATGATCGCCGCCGCCGAGGCCATGTTCACCGGCGCGGCCCCGGCCTTGAAGGTGTTGGTGTACACGTAGTACGCCAGCGTCACGATGGTCTGCTGCGGCGCGGCCGAGCCGATCACCGCCACCTGGTCGAACATCTGCATGGTGCCGATCAATCCCACGGTGATCACGTAAAAGGTCACCGGGCGCAGGTTGGGCACCGTCACGTTCGTCAGCTTCTGAAAGGGCGTGGCGCCGTCGATGTCGGCGGCCTCGTACAGCGACCCCGGAATGTTCTGGAGACCCGCCAGGAAAAACAGCATCAGCGTGGGCACGGTCGTGAAGGTGTTCTGGATGATGATCACCAGCAAAGGAATGCTCAGCACCTGCACCCCGCCCAGCGTGATCCACTTGTCGGCGAAATACTGGTAGTCGAAAGGCGGCACCTCGCGCACGCCCGTGACCCCCAGAAACACCAGCGCCGCCGTCACCGCCGCCGCGCCCAGCGCGCTGGTGGCCGCCAGCGCCGGGTCGAACCACCCGGCAGGCTGCCCGGCGCGGCGCTCGAGCAGCACCTGAATGATCTGCGCGACCACCAGCCCGATCAAAAAGGTCAGGATCAGGGGCTGGTAGGTCTGCCACTGGGTCACCAGGTAGTTGGCGACCCCCCGGCGCTGAAAGAGCCACAGGAAGATCAGGGTGATCACCACGCTGCTGGTGATGGACGGCATGTACCACGCCGAACGGAAAAAAGCCATGCCGCGCAGGCGGTTGTTCAGCGCCACCGCCATCAGCAGCGCGAAGACCGTCTGGAGCGTGGTGGTGACCAGCGCGAACACCAGGCTGTTGGCGAGCGCCCGCCGGAACGACGGGTCCGAAAGCACCTGGGCGTAAGGCTGGGCGCCGATCAGCTGCGGATCGTTGAACAGGTTGAAGTCGGTAAAGGAGTAGTAGATCGCCCGCCCGAAGGCGTAAAAGAAAAAGATCGCGCTGCTGATCAGAAAAGGCGCGAGAAACAGCAGGGCGGTCGCGGTGGACTGGCCTCGTCGGAACATGGGGAGCCTCCCTCCCGGGTCAGGGGGCCAGGAATGCGGGGGGGAAGGGGAAGGGGCCGCTCGGGCTTTTCCCCCCCCTCTTGCCCCCGGGTCCCGCCTCTCAGCGGCGCTGGAAGGTGGTCATGTCCGCCTGCGCCTTTTTCAGGGCGTCGGCGGCGCTGCGCTGCCCGCTGAGGACGGCGGCCAGCGCTTCGTTGATGGGCTTGGCCCAGTCCGGCCCCTGCGCGCCGAAGGTAAAGGCCCGGACGTTGCCGTCGTCGGCGCCCTGGAAGACCAGCCGGGCATTTTGCGCGCCCGCCTCGGTCTTCTTGAAGTAGGCGCTGTTTTGCAGCGAGGTGCGGCTGGGAATGGCGAGGCCCTGCTCCAGCACGTACTGCTGCGCCTGCGGGCTGGTGAGCAGGTTGAGCACCTTGACGGCCGCCGCGCGGTTCTTGGTGCCGCTGTTGATGGCCCAGCCCACCGTGTACAGGAAATTGCCGCGCTGCCCGGTCTTGTTGTTCTTGGGCATCAGCGCGGTGCCGAATTTCAGGTTGGGCGCGTTGTCGCGCAGGAAGTTCACGATCCAGCCGCCCTCGAAGACGACCGCGACCTTGCCGCCCTTGAGGCAGTCGCCGCCCCAGCCGGCGGACAGTTCGCTGGGGGTCACGCCCACCTTGTCCTTGGCCAGCCCGGTGTACCAGTTAAAGGCCTCGGCAAAGCGCGGGTCGGCCAGGTTGGTGCGGCCGTTCGCGCCGAACTGCTGCCAGCCGGTCGCGTAGGCAAAGGCCCCGAAGCGGTCGAAGTTGGGCGTCAGGCAGGTGCCGTAGTAGTCGCTCCCCAGTTTCTGCTTGACCTGCCGCAGCTTGGTCGCCAGGCTGGTCCAGGTCTCGTTGTTGGTGGGGTAGGCCACGCCCGCCTCGTCGAACAGGTCGCGGTTGTAGACCATCGTGAGGGTGTTGAAATCCTTGGCGACGGCGTAGGTCCGGCCGCCCCGGGTAAAGGCGCTGTTCAGGGTCTTGATAAAGGGGCTGGTGTTCACCACGCCGTTGAGCGGCAGGATCTTCTTGGTCGCCACGAAGCCGTCGAGCGTCTCGGCCGGGAGGTACATCACGTCCCCGGCGGTGCCGGCCGCGAGCAGCGTGGTCAGCGCCTGGTTGTAGTCGCCCTGAAGCGGGCGGTACACGACCGTCACGCCCTCCTTGCTCATGGTGGGCTTCACGAAGCGGTTGATCAGGTCGTTGACCAGCGTCTGGTCGGTGCCGCCGTACCCGTTGATGGTGAGGGTCTTGGCGGTCTGGGCGGCGGCGCTGGACGCGAGCAGGGTCAGGCCGAGGGTCAGGCACAGGGCGTTTTTCATGGGGTTCCTCCGGGAGGGGGCGCGGCCGGCGGGGAAGCGACGGTCGCGCCGGGGACGAGGTGAACGGGAATGAACTCGCCGCGCGGCGCCTGGCCGAGGCTGGCTTCCTGCATCAGCGTCAGCGCGGTGCGGGCGATGCGGGGGATGTCCTGGGCGACGGTGGTCAGGCGCACAGGCAGCGGCAACTCGGGCAGGCCGTCGAAGCCCACCACCGACACGTCGGCGGGCACCCGCAGGCCCAGGTCCTGCAAGGCGGCGACGGCGCCGGCGGCGCTCTCGTCACTCTGGGCAAAGAGGCCAGTCCAGCGCTGCCCGCCTTCCCAGGCCCGCCGCACGGCGCGGTAGCCGCCCAGCACGGTGAAGTCCGACTCGATGGACGTGACCCGGGCGCCCGCCGCCTGGGCCGCGTGCAGAAAGCCGCGTTCGCGGTCTTGCGCCACCTGGCTGGGACCCCGGCCCAGGTAGGCCAGCTCGCGGTGCCCGGCGGCGAGCAGGTGCCGGGTGGCCAGCCCCGCCCCGCCCTGGTCGTCGGGCGCGACCCAGAAGGCGCCGGGCTGGTGCCCGATCAGCACCGCAGGAACCCCGCGCCCACGCAGCAGCGTCAGCCGCGCGTCGTCCTCATCGGCGTGCATGACCAGCACCGCGCTGGGCAGCCGGGACAGCCGGGTCAGGTCGGCGCGCAGGTTGAGCAGTTGCAGCCCCAGCGCTCCGGTGTGCTCCTCCAGCGCCGCCCGGAACAGCACGTGGTAGGGGCTGAGCAGCGGGTCACCCTGGGCAAAGGACAGCCCCAGCGTGCGGCCGGTGCGCCAGCTGAGCTGCTGCGCGGCGGGGTCGGGCACGTAGTCCAGCCGGGTCATCACCGCCTGAACCCGCTCGCGCGTCTGGGCCGCCACCGCCGCGTGGCCGTTGATCACCCGGCTCACGGTGCCCTTGCTCACCCCCGCCGCCCGCGCGATGTCGTCAATGGTGGGCCGCGCCGAGGCCAGCCGCCCGCCCTGGGGCGAAGCGGCCTTCGAAACTGCGGCTTTCGGGACAACAGGATTCATCGTCGGAAACACCACCCGCCTTTGTAACCGGTTACAGCGCAGCCCGGCGAATGTGGGTGTCGGCAGCCCCGAACCTTCACAGCGCAGTTGTAAGCGGTTACAGCCCCATTGTGAACTTTTCGGCGCGGCTGTCAAGGGGCCTGGGCCAGCCTTGACTCGCGGGTTCAAGGGGCGCCCAGGGCCGGTGTGCCCGGCGCAAGTGATGCGTGCGGAGGAGCGCGGGGCGCGGCAGGGGCCTTGCCGCGCTGGCCTCCCAGGCGCCAGACTCGGGGCACCGTGAACGCTGCCGAGACCCGGGCGCTGCTGAGCGCGCTGAAAACCGCCCTCTCGCGTGGGCAGGGGGCGGCCCTCGCCACGGTGGTCGGCGTGCGGGGCAGCGCCTACCGCCGCGAGGGCACCCGGATGCTGGTGCTGGAGGGCGGCGCGCAGGTCTGCATGCTCTCGGGCGGCTGTCTGGAAGCCGAGGTCGTCGAGGTCGCGCTGGAGGTCCTCCGCTCCGGCCAGCCCGCCCTGGCGCACTACGACCTCTCCGAGGACGCGACCTGGGGCCTGGGCATCGGCTGCGGGGGCAGCGTGGACGTGCGGGTCGAAGCGGTAGACCCCGGCGACCCCGTGACCGCCGGGTGGCTCGCGGCGCTGGAGGGGGGCCGGGCGGCGGCGCTCGCCGTGCCGCTGGTGGGGGAGGGCCGGGTGCTGGTGGGGCCGGACGGGACCGTGACCGGGCGGCTGCCGGACCCCGCGCTGCACGCGTTCGCGGTGCAGGCCGCCCGGGAGCGCCTGGCGCTGCGGGAACCGCGCGCCGCGACCCTCGGCGCTCCTGGCGGCACCCCCGTCTTTGTCGACGTGAACGTGCCCCCGCCGGAACTGGTGCTGTACGGGGCGGGCCACGACGCCCTGCCGCTGGCGGCGCAGGCGCGGGCGCTGGGCTACGCCGTCCACGTGGTCGACCCCCGCCCCGCGTACCTCACGCCGGAGCGCTTTCCGGGCGCGGCGCTGCATCCCCTCGCCCCCGAGGACCTGGCGCACCTCACCCCCGGCGAGCGCGCCCACCTGATCGTGATGAACCACCACCTCGACCGCGACCGGCTGTGTCTGGCCCACGCCCTGCGTTCGGCGGCCGGGTATGTGGGCGTGCTCGGCCCCCGCTCGCGCGCCGAGGACCTGCTGCGGGCGCTGGCGGCGGCGGGAGAGGCCTTCACGCCGGGGCAGCTGGCCCGCCTGCGCTCGCCGGTCGGGTTGCGCCTGGGCGCCGAGGCTCCCGAGGAGGTCGCCCTGAGCATCCTGGCTGAGCTGATGGCCTGGCGCCGGGGCTACGGCGGTGGCTTTCTCAGCGGCCACGCGGGCCGCATCCACGACGCGCCGACCCACGCGGCGGCGCCCCGTCTGCCCGCAGCGCCCTGAGCCGGACGGGGAACAACACCGGGCCGCCCGCACGCCGTAGGCTGGGGCGCATGACTCCGTCTCCGCCGCCCCCTCCCGTGATTCGCCCGCTGTGGGTGGCGCTGGGCTTCGTGCTGACCGGGCTGGGGTTCGTGGGGCTGATCCTGCCGGGGTTGCCGGGCACGGTGTGGTTCGTGCTGGCGGCGGGCGCTTTTGCGCGTGGCAACCCGAAGTGGGAGGCCTGGCTGCTCTCGCGCCCGGTGGTGGGCGGGCTGGTGCGCGACTTCCGCGAGGGCCGGGGGATGCCGCTGCGGGCCAAGTGGCTCGCCTGCACCTGCATCGCGCTGGCGGTGGCCTGGAGCCTCACGCGCATTCCGGTGCTGGCCGGACAGGTCGCCTGGGTGCTGGTGGCGCTGGCGGGTATCCTCTACATCACGCTGTGGATTCCGACACGCCGCCCCTGACCCCTGAGATGCCCATCCCCCAGACGCCCACCCCCGAGCCGCGCAGGCCGCTGCTGCTGGTGTTCCTCGCCCTGGGCCTGGGGGCAGTGGTGACCCGGGTCCGTATCCGCCGCAGCGAGGGGCGCTACCCGCCGCACGGGCGGGTGCTCGACCTCGCCGACGGGCCGACCCACGTCATCGAGGGCGGCACCCCGGGCGCCCCCCCGGCCGTGCTGATTCACGGCAGCGACGGGGTGGCGCTGGACTGGCCGGTCTCGCCGCTGTGGGACGAGCTGGCCCCCGAGGCCCGGTTGATCGCGCCCGACCGCCCCGGCCACGGCCACACGCCCGCGCGCCCCGGCTCGCCCGTCACGGTCGAGGTCAACGTGCGGCGGCTGCGGCAACTGCTCGACGCGCTGGACCTGCCCGGCCCGGTCACGTTGCTGGGGCATTCCTACGGGGCGGCGGTCGCGCTGGCTTTTGCCGCCGCGTATCCGGAGCGGGTCCGGGCGCTGGTGCTGGTGTCGCCCACCGCCTTTCCGGCGCGCGGCCTGACCCGCCCGCTGGCCTACGTGCCATTGATCCCGGTGCTGGAGACGCTGCTCACGCGGGTGCTGCTGCTCCCGCTGGGCCGGATGGTCGCGTGGCTGGAGGGCGGGCGGGCCTTTCACCCCGCGCCTATCCCCCCGGAGTGGCACGCGATGATGCTGGCCTTCTCGCGCCGCCGGGGGCAGGTTCACGCGCTCGCCTGGGAAAACCGCACCCTGGCCCGCGAACTCGCCCGCCTGCTGCCCGCCTATCCGGGGCTGCGGGTGCCCAGCGTGGTCGTGGCAGGCGCCCACGACCGCCTCGCGCCCGCCGGGGCACACGCGCTGCCGCTGGCGCGGACGCTGCCGCGCGCGGCGCTGCGCTGGCTGCCGGACGGCGGCCACCAGCTGCACTGGACCCATCCCGCCGAGGTCGTGCAGGCGGTGCGCGACGCGCAGGAAATGTGCCAGGCCGAGGCGGACCTTCCACTTGCCCCCCGTGCCCGCCGCTAGACTCCGGCCATGTTAGGAGGCGTGCTCGAGCGGCTGGGCGACTACGGCGACCAGGTGCCGCGCTTCACGCCGCCGCGCTGCCTGCTCGAACGCCAGGCGGTCGGCGGCTGCGACGCCTGCCACGCGACCTGCCCCCACGCCGCCATCGAGGTCGGGCCGCTGGGCCAGAGCATCCAGATTGACCCCGCCGCCTGCACCGGCTGCGGCCTGTGCGTGCAGGTGTGCCCCTCTGGAGCGCTGGAGTACGACCTGACCGCGCCCCTCCAGAGCGTGCGCGACGCGGGGCAGGCCACGGCCGAGGGCGCTTCCCTGACCTGCTCGCAAAGTGGCGCGGGCGGCCCGGCCCTGACCTGCCTGGGCCGCGTGACCCCCGCCGTGGTCGCCGCCGCCGGAGCCTGGGGCGTCCCGCTGACCCTGCTGCACGGCGACTGCGCCGCCTGTCCGGTCGGGGCGCCCGACGTGCCCGAGCGGGTCACGCGGGTGGCGCAGGAAGCCCAGCGCCTGCGGGAAGCGACCGGCCAGCCTGCCCGAGTCAACGTCCGGGCTGCCGCCCCAGAAGACCGCGACCGGGCGGTGCGTGTCTCGCGCCGGGGGGCCTTTGCCACGCTGCTGCGCGCCGGACGCCAGCAGGTCGCCCAGGCCCTGCCCGAGCGGCCCCTGCCCTTCGTGGACTGGAGCCAGCCGCAGCAGCGTGTGCCCGAGGAGTGGCGCTGGCGGGCGCGCACCCTGACGCCCACCCCGCCCCCCGACGCGGGCATCCACTGGCCCGCTCCTCTGGTGGACGACACCTGCATCGACTGCCCGGTCTGCTCCAACGTCTGCCCGACCGAGGCGATCACCCGCGACCTCAAGCCCGAGGGCGGCGCCCGGCTGCTGCTCGATCTCTCCGCCTGCACCGGCTGCATGGCCTGCCTGCGCTCCTGCCCGCCTCAGGCCATCCACGCCCAGGACGAGTGGCTGGAGGCCGCCTTCCACCTCCCGATCCTGCTGCGCGACAGCGACTCGGTGATGTAGCCGGAGTGAAAGGGGCCGCCGCGCTTTTGATCGCTCTGCGCGAGGCTGGCGTGCCAGTTCACCCCCTCTGCTCCGCAGCTTTGCGAGTCTCGCGGTACGAGCTGTCTCAATCCCCCTCAAAACGCCTGATGTGCAATGAGAAGTTGGTCGAAGTGGGGTCTCTGCCGTCCAGAACGAGGGCGAGCTTCGCCCGCCACCCCTCTCCCCGACCCTCTGCAAGCAGCTCTGCGAGTCCCCCACAAGGAGGGAGGGAGCAAAGGCGCCACAGCTTGAGCTTCTTCAAAACGGGCACAGTGGACGCCGCACAGGACCGTGCCGGTAGCACTCGCACCGCCTTCCCCACGTCGGCTCGTGCAGCGAGACGGTGGCAGGGACGGGATCGCACCAAGATCCAACATTCCGTTTGAGGATCACGCCACACCAGCGCCGCCTGTGTGTCCTTGCCGAGCGCAGCGCTTCGCTCCCTTTCCCCCTCTGGGGGTAGGGGCTGGGGGTGGGGGAGAACCGAGTCAAGCTGCCCAACCCAAGCCGACTTAAACCGCCCCCCGACCGTGACCCCTCTCCCCACGCCTTTTTCCCCTCCACCTCTACACTGAAAGGCGTGCTCCCCGCCCGCTCCCCCTACGCCCGTCTGGAGGGGTTCTTGCGCGACATCCTGGGCGGCGGCGCGGCCCTGCTCCACGAGGACCCCCCGGCCCCCGCCCGGACCGTGCGCGCGGCGGACCTGGGCTGGTCGGAGGCGGTCACGCGCGGCTTCGGCTTCGCGGAGGTCTTCAGCCACCAGGCGGACACCTACCGGCTGATGCGCGGCGGCCAGCACGTCATCGTGACCACGCCGACGGCGAGCGGCAAGACCGGCGCCTTTTTCCCGGCGGTGTTCGAGCGGCTGGAACGCGATCCCCAGGCCACGGCCCTCTTCGTCTATCCCCTCGTCGCCCTGGGTCAGGACCAGCGCGACAAGCTGGCCGCCTTCCGGGAGCGCGGCGGCTTCGGCTGGGAGATCGGCGCGTTTCAGGGGTCCGCCCAGCCTGGCGACGTGTTCCGGGACGAGGTGCGCATGGTCACGGCGACCCCCGACAAGCTGCACTGGTCGCTGACGCAGCCGAGGGTGCGCGACTTTCTGCGCCGGCTGTCCTTTATCGTGCTGGACGAGGCCCACACCTACCGGGGGGGGTTCGGCAGCGAGGTCGCCGGGATGCTGCGCCGCCTGCTGGAGCTGGTGCGGGCGCTGGGGGCCGCGCCGCAGGTCGTCCTCTCGACCGCCACCATCGGCAACCCCGCCGAGTTCGCCCGCGAGCTGGTCGGCGTGGACGCGGTGGAGGTCAGCGAGTCGGGGGCGGCCCGCCACGGCAAGCGCTATTACCTCGCGGACCACCGGGGACAGCCCCGGCGTTTCTGGGACGCGGTGGTGAGCGCCAGCATCCAGCGGGACCTCAAGGTGCTGGCGTTTTTCCGGGGGCGCTCGCGGGCGGCGCGGCTGTCCTCGACCTACCGGGCGCAGCCGCTCTACGCCCGCCACACCCACCTCTACATGGCCGGAACCTCGGACCGCGAAGGCCGCCTGACCGAGTTCCGCCGGGCGAGAAGTGGGGTGATGTTCGCCACCAACGCGCTGGAGGCCGGGGTGGACATCGGGGATCTGGAGGTCGTCATCATCGACGGCTACCCGGGGTCGCGCATGGCCTTCCGGCAGATGGCGGGCCGCGCCGGGCGGGTGGCGCCGGGGCTGGTGCTGTACCTCCCCGCGCTGAACGAACAGGGCGTGCCGCAACCCGTGGACGCCTTTTATTCCAACGCCGGGAATTTCCGCGAACTGGTCACCGGCCCCATCGAGAAGGCGGTTGTGGAGGCGGAAAATCCTTACCTCTCGCCCCGCCACCGCGCCCGCGCCAACGAGGAGTTCAAGGCGGCGGGCCTTCCGGCCGGGGTGTCGTCCGGCCCCAAGTACTGGAACCTGCGCGGCGAGGGGAGCGCCAAGTTCGCGGTGATCGAGGAGACGGACTGGGCCTTGAAGGGGCCGCGCGCCTTCGATGCCCCGCTGGAGTCGCCCAGCCAGCACTACGCCCTGACCGAAAAGCACGAGGGGGCGGTCTTTACCCTCGACGGTCAGGGCTACAAGGTGACGCGCTGGGAAAAGCACCCGGCGGGCACCGCGATCCTGGTCGAGCGCTTCGACGCCGCCAACCTCTTCACGCGCGGCCTGTACGCGATCGAGGTCAGCCCGCTGAAGATGGGCGAGTGGGTGCGCCGGGGGCCGCTGGCCTACCGCCACGGCGAGGTCGTGATCCGGCGCCGCTACACCGGCTATCAGATGATGCGGCAGGTGTTCGAGCGCGTCTGCACCGGCTGCGACCGCGAACCCGGCCCCACCGAGCGCGTCTGCCGGAGCTGCGGGGGCCGCATTCAGGACCGGATGCAGGACCACAAGCTCTCCGAGCACCTCTACGACGAGGCCCTGGAGCTGCCCCCCTTCCGCACCTCCGCCCTGGAGATCGGCGTGGACGCCCGCGCGACCGAGCAGCCCACGGCGGTGGCGCATACCCTCAAGCACCTCTTGCAAAAGCTCACGCCCGAGCGCGTCGCCTGCGACGAGAACGACCTCGCCGGGGCCTTCCGCGAGGGGCGCGACAACTACTTTTTCCTGTACGACGACTGGCTGGGCGGCCTGGGCGTCTCGCGCCGCGCCTTCGAGAGCCTGGAAAGCCTGCTGCCCCGCGCACTCGACCTCACCGCCAAAACCTGCTGCAAGGAACCGCACGGCTGCTACGAGTGCATCGCCGTGAGCCGCTGCTACGCGCCCTTTCTCGCCAGCGGCGAGCGGCGCCCCACCGACAAGCACGCCACCCGCGCCTTTCTGGAGGCCCTGCTGGGCGTGCAGCCCGCGCCGGGGGCCGAGTCTGGCCTGACCCCCCTGCCCAATCTCCCCGAGCTGCCTCCCGCCTGGCCGCTCCAGGCGCGCGAGTTGCTCGACTTGCACGGCCTCAGCCTGCCCGAGGTCAGCGCCCGCCTGGGCATTCCCAGCCGCGAGCTTCAGCGGGCAGCCGGGGCGACCCCACCCCTGCGGCTGCGGCACACCAAGTTCGGAGAAGGCATCTTCTTGCAGGGGGTCCACCGACCGGGCGGGTATCAGGTCATGGTGCAGTTTCCCGGAGGCGTCAAGCAGGTCTTGCCCCTCAGCCTCACGGTGGTGCGGCCCGGCGAGGAGGGGCGCGCGGCGAACGAGGAAGCGCTGACAAAGGGAGCGCTGGCAGAAGAGGTCGAGGTGCTGGCGCGGCCTTCCGGCTCCTAGTTGACCCTCCGCGCCGGGGCTGGCTATACTCTCTTCCGCTCCTCCCCGGAGGCGGCGCAGGGATATGGTGTAATGGCAGCACAACAGATTTTGGATCTGTTTGTCTAGGTTCGAATCCTAGTATCCCTGCCAAAAAGAGAAGCGCAGGCGCGACGGTTCAGGGTCGCGCCTGCGCTTCTCTTGGGCCGGGTCGGTGAGGCCGGGTCCGGGCGGCCTGCCCCACTCATGAGATCAGATTCCGGGGCAGCTCACATTGCGTCAGGTGGGGTTCACCCAGCGTCAGGTGGCCGGGCCTAGGCTGATTCCAGCAGGGAAGTCACCCGAAAACCGCGTGCTGGAGCGCTTCCAGCCGGGTGACGCTCTCTTCAAGGAGTGCCTATGAAGAAGCCCGTCCTCTTTGCCGTCCTGACCGCTGCTCTTCTGGCCCCGCTTGCCGCGCCCGCCTTTGCTGCGCCCGTGATCAGCACTCAGAGCATTATCGTGAACCCGGTCGAGACCACCCTCTCGGCGCGCGTCTGGGTGGACCGCGACACCAGCGGCACGCGCACCCCGACCTACCGCATCGGCGACCGCATCCGGCTGTTCACCACCGTCAACGAGAACGCCTACGTCTACCTCTTCAATGTGAACCCCGACGGCAGCGTGGACCAGATTCTGCCCAACCGCCTCCAGAGCGGCGGCAACTACGTCCGCAAGGGCGAGGTCCGGGCCTTTCCCTCGTCGGGCGACAACTTCGTCTTTAACGTGGGTGGCCCGGCGGGGCTGAACCGGGTGCTGGTCGTCGCCAGCCGCCGGGCGCTCAACCTCTCGGAACTCAGCACCTTCCGGAGTGGCGACTCCTTTGCCACCGTCAAGCCGCAGGGCAGCCAGCAGCTCGCCCAGGCCCTGAGCATCGTGGTCAACCCGGTCGAGAAGCCGATCCCCCAGCAGGACTGGACCAGCGACACCGTGACCTTCAACGCCGTCTACTGAACTGTGCAGGTGAGGACGTGCATCCCCAGGGGTGCGCGTCTTTTTTGCGTGGGGGCTGCCCCGCGCCGGCCCTCAGCGGGTCAGCACGTAAAACGCCCGCTCGCCCTCGCGGGCCAGGTCGGTCACCCGGTACCCGCGTTCCAGATAGCCGCCCAGCGTCTCCCGCAGCGCGTGGCGCCAGGCCAGCCGGGCCGCGTCCGGCAGCCGCTCGGCCCACAGCGGCAGCTCTGCCAGCATCTTCTCGCCTTCCAGCCCCAGCCGGGGGGCCGAGGGAAAGTCACCCCGCGCCTCCAGCGCCCACTCTCCCTGCGGCGCCGGGGCAGGCCGCTCGGCCACGGGTCGGGTGAGGTCCCACTCGGCCATCAGGCGGTCGGCTGGAAAGGCGGTCGCCCGGTCGTCGCCCAGCGCGTACCAGCCCGGGTGGTAGCTCACGGCGTGGGCGCCCAGTTTGCCCAGGTTGAGCCGGGCGTTGCGCGCGATCAGCGGATCGAAGGTCCAGGTCATGCGGGTCAGGCCCTGGGCGAGCACCCGCTCCCGTTGCGCGAGCTTCAGCGCCACGGCGGCACCCGAACCGCGCCACTCGGGCACCACAGCGAGCAGGTGCGAGTGGTGCCACACCTCCCCGCCCCGCAGCGCCGGAAAGCCGTAGGCCAGCCCCAGGGGAAGGGCGGAGGGCGCGGGGTCCTGCGCCGGATAGGCCGCCAGCACCACCGCGCCGGTCTGCGCCCCGATGCGGAACATGGTCGCGGGCAGCACCTCGCGGTCCGGGTAGCCCCAGGCGCGCACCTGCACGTCCTCCAGGGGGCGCATCGCCCAGGGGTCGGTCACGTCGCGGATCACGAAGGTCCGGCGGCCCTGCCCCGCGCTCAAGCCCGGTGCTCCTCGTGCAGCTCGGAGACGCCCGCCAGGAACTGGCGGTTGAGCGTCACGCCGATCCCTGGCCCTCCGGGGACCGGCATCAGCCCGTCAAAGGCTTCCAGCGGTTCGTTTACCACGTCCGTGTGCCAGTAGCGGCTGGCGCTGCTGGTGTCGCCGGGCAGGGTGAAGCCCGGCAGCGTCGAGAGGTGAATGTTGTGCGCCCGGCCCACGCCGCTTTCGAGCATGCCGCCGCACCACACCGGAGCGCCGAAGGCCCGCGCCACGTCATGCACCCGCCGCGCCTCGGCGTGCCCGCCCACCCGCGCCACCTTGAGGTTGATGACCCGTCCCGCCCCCAGCCCCAGCCCTTTGCGGGCGTCTGCCGCGCTCGCCACGCTCTCGTCCAGGCACAGCGGCGTCTGCAACCGGCGCTGCAACTCGGCGTGGTCCACCAGGTCGTCCCAGGCCAGTGGCTGCTCGATGTAGGTGAGGTCATAGGCACCCAGCGCGGCCAGCCGCCCGGTGTCGGCCAGCGTGTAGGCGCTGTTGGCATCCACCGTCAGGCGAATGTCGGGAAAGGCCTCGCGGACAGCCCGCACCGGCTGCACGTCCCAGCCGGGTTTGATCTTCAGCTTGATCCGGCGGTACCCCTGCTCGACGTGTCGCCGCACGATCTCGACCGTCGCGGCCTCGTCCGGCTGAATGCCCAGGCTCACGCCGACCTCGACTTCCGCCTTGTCGCCGCCCAGCAGGGTCCCCAGCGGCACACCCAGCGTGCGCGCCCACAGGTCCCAGGCCGCCATCTCGACCATTGCGCGCGCCATGCGGTTGCCCCGGAACGGCCCCAGCGCCCCTTCCAGCGCCTCGGGGTTGGCGAAGCTGCGGCCCAGCAGGCGCGGCAGGAAAACCTCGCGCAGCAGGTGCAGCGCGCCCGCCACCGTCTCCTCGCGGTACATCGGCGCGGCTTCCATCGTGCCCTCCGAGATGCCCTGCACGCCGCCGCCGTGCAGCACCAGCAGGGGAATCAACTTCTCGGTCTGGACCCCGAAGCTCGTCTCGAACCTGAACTTCAGCGGCAAACGCACCAGCATCACCTCGGCGGCCTCGATCCTCAACATGCCCCAGTATGCGGCCTGGACGTACTTTTTAGGGTTCAGCAGGGCCTGTGGGTGGCAGGGGTTGACATCTTGGCGGGGGGCCTGTATCTTTTCTGAGCCTCAAGCGAGGCGGGCAGCATGACAGGCGAAGAAGTGCGAGAGCAGGCCCTCCTGACAGGGAGGGGT
>NZ_JACHFN010000020.1 GCF_014201885.1 Deinococcus budaensis
GCCTTGATGCCCTTCGTGCCGTGCTCAGCAACTCGAAACGCAGCACTGGAAGGGCCTTCCCCGATTGCCTTGCCACTTTTGACCCCTAGAGAGCAAAGAAATACTCTTAAGAAGGAGGCTTTTCGTAGGTTAACAGTGTTTATTGAGTGCAAACTTCATGCGTCGCTAGGCCTTACTCATCCCAGAAGTTTAGTGGGATCATTTATAGATCTTAAACCACATAGAGCCATATTAGTATCAAACAGCAATTCTCTGGGAGCGGAGAGAATGATTAACTATATTGACGACATACTCAATATTGAACAGTACTCATCGAGTCGACTCTCTACTCTTTTGGGAATAGATCCTAACACTTCAAATGCAAGCCTCGTGGACGAATTTGAGAAGCTAATATACTAAGACTTCGACGGAAGATTCGCAATATTGTTTGATATAACCACTCGCCCCCACCTCACCCCTCCCCTTTCCAACTCCACCTTCTCCGTATGTCCACCCTCAAGCCGTAGGGGATGGGGTAAGTCGGCTGTAGCACCAGCGGCAGGCCGAACAAGTCCACCAGCAGAGTGCGGATGGCAATGGGGTGCGAGAAGGCCCACCCACGCGCCGTCTGACAAGTCTTCGGGGCAGCCGCGCACTTGCCGCGCCAGATCGCTCAGGCTCTGGCCTCCGGGCGCAGGCATGTGCCACGGGTCGACCTGCCAAGCGGCAAAGCCGGGGGGTGGAGCATCTCGGGCACGCTCAGGCCCTCCAGCTCGCCCAGATCGTACTCGCACAGGCGGGGCAGAATCATGGGGCGGCCAGGCTGGGGGCGCGTGGTGCTGGTGCAAGACGCGGGCTATCGGTGGTTCCGGATGCGGTACACCGTGCAGGAAGCCACGCCCGAGCGGGTGCGGGCAGCGGTGGAAGGGGACCACGGGGCACCGTCGTCTGCCGGGTCGTTCACGCTGGCGTGGGGGGCGAGCGTGGAGCGCGGGCGCGTGAGCTGCCGGGGTGCGGCGTTCAGCATGGGGGACCAGCTCGGGGTGTGCCTGTACGCGGGGCCGGAGGATCTGGAACGGCTGGGGCGTGGGGAGATCAGGAGAGGTGGCTCTGAGGCTCCAGTTTGTTCGACAAGGGTATAACCAAGTTATACTCAACCCATGAAAACTGCCATCTCCCTTGACGACCAGACCTTCGCCGAGGCCGAGGCTCTGGCGCAGAAACTCCGTCTCACCCGGAGCGAGCTGTACCGGGCGGCCCTGCGCGAGTATCTGGCCCGGCATAGCGGCGAGGATGTGACGGCGGCCCTCGACCGCGTGTATGGGGCAGGCGGCGAATCAGAAGATGACGTGCGGCGCGAGGCGGCCCGGCGCACCTTCGAGGCGAACGAGTGGTGACCTCACGGGGCGAGATCTGGTGGGCGGACCTGGGGGAACCCGTGGGCAGCCGTCCGGCCTTCATCCGCCCGGTGTTGGTGCTCCAGGCCGACAGCTTCAACCGGAGCCGCATCGCCACCGTCATCGTCGCCGTGATGACCAGTAACCTCGCGCTGGCTGAAGCGCCAGGCAACGTCCTTCTAGAAACCCACCGCACACGTCTTCCCAAAGACAGCGTGGTGAACGTCTCGGCGCTGGTCACGCTGAACAAGCCCGAACTCACCGAACGGGTCTCCGAACTCAGCATCACGGCCATGCAAGAGGTCGAGGCCGGGCTACGGCTGGTGTTGGGGCTGTAGGCCGAGCCTCCCCTATCCTCCCCCCATGCCCCCTTCCCGTTCCCAGATTCGCCCCGGCCTTACTGTGGACATCGTGCAGAAGCAGGACCAGCCCACGGGCAAGCTCACGCGCGGCGTGGTCGCGGCGCTGCTCACCAAGTCGCCCACCCACCCGCACGGCATCAAGGTGCGGTTGACCTCCGGGCAGGTGGGGCGGGTGCAGGTGGTCGTGGGCGCGGAAGGCTAGGCGCCCGCCCAGGCCCGCAGCAGCGGCACCACGTCGGCGGGGCTGCCCACCCGGTACTCGGCGGCGGTCTCGCCCTCCCCCACCTTGACCGTCACGCCGCCCAGCGCCCGCAGCCGCACGAAGCCTTCCTCGTCGGTCACGTCGTCGCCCAGGAAAACGGGAAGGTGATCGGGGTGCATCCCCGCCAGCCGCCCCGCCGCGCGGCCCTTGCCGAAGCCGCCGGGCCGGAACTCGCGCACCTTCTTTCCGGCGATGGCCTCCCAACCGGGGGGGAGGGGGATGGCAGCAAGGGCCGCTTCCACCTCGGCCTGCTGCTCCCCCGGCACCTCACGGAAGTGGACGGCCAGGGTCCAGCCCTTGTCCTCCAGGCGCAGGCCAGGCACGTCGGGCAGCCAAGCGGCGATCTCACGCAGGGGGCGCGGGTCGGGGGTGGACAGGTCCTCGCCGGGCCACTCCATCCCGTGCAGGCCGACCACCGGAAGGTCGGGGAGGTTGAGGAAGGCGTGAACCTGTTCCGCTCGGCGCCCGGTCACGACGGCCGCGCGGTGCCGCCCCGCCGCGAGCAGCCGCGCCAGCGCCTCCCGCGCTCCCGGCTCCGGCCACGCCTGCTCCGGGCGGGGGACGGTGGGGGCCAGGGTGCCGTCGTAGTCGGCCAGGACGAGCAGCGGGCGCTCGCCCAGGGTCAGCAGGTCGGGGGGCAGGCTCATGCTCCGGCCAGCTCCCGCACGAAGCCGTCGGTCCAGGCTTTCAGGTCACTTCCATGCAGGCGCCCCCGCAGCCGCTGGAGCCGGGCTTTTTTCTCGTCCAGAGGCATGTTCAGGGCCTGGAGGAACGCTTCCGCCAGCCCTTCGGGGCTGTAGGGGTTGACCTGCACCGCTTCGGGGAGTTCGTCGGCGGCCCCAGCGAAGCGCGAGAGGATCAGCACGCCGTCGCGTGAGCAGGCCAGGAACTCCTTGGCGACGAGGTTCAGGCCGTCGCGCAGGGGCGTGACGACCATCACGTCGGCGGCGCGGTAGTGGGCCACCAGTTCGTCCCGGCCCATGCCCCGGTAGATGTACTGGATGGGCGACCAGCCGTCCCGCGTGTGCCGGCCGTTGATGCGGCCCACCAGCCCTTCCACCCGCGTCCGCAGTTGGCGGTAGGACTCGACCTGCTCGCGGCTGGGCACCGCGATCTGGAGCAGCGTGACCCGCCCGCGCGCCTCCGGGTGACGGTCCAGAAAGGCGCCGAAGGCCTCCAGGCGCTCGGGAATCCCCTTGGTGTAGTCCAGGCGGTCCACGCCTAGCAGAATCTGGGTCTGGAGCGTGCGGCGGATGCGGTCGGCGGCTTCCTCGACCTCGGGGCTGGCCGCCAGGGTCTCCAGGGCCTCCACCTCGATCCCGATGGGCCGGTCCACCACCCGCGAGACGCGGCCCTGCCAGCGCACCGTGTCCCCCTCCGTCTCGGCGCCCAGCACGTGGCGGCAGGCCGAGAGGAAGTGCCGCACGTAATCGGGCGTGTGCATCCCGATCAGGTCGGCGCCCAGGACGCCGTCCAGCAGCTCGCGGTCCCAGGGCAGGGTGCGGAACACCTCGGAAGACGGCCAGGGGATGTGCCAGAAAAAGCCGATGCGGGCGTTCGGCAGCGCGTCGCGGACCATGCGGGGCACCAGCGCGAGCTGGTAATCGTGAACCCAGATGGCGTCGCCCCCCTGGTCACTCTCCACGGCGGCCTGCGCGAAGCGGCGGTTGACCTCCACGTAGGTTCGCCACTGGGCCGCCTGATAGCTCGTCCGCTCGATAAAGTAGTGGCTCACCGGCCACAGCGCCCGGTTGGAAAAGCCGTGGTAGTACTCGCGCACCTCGGCCTCGCCCAGGCGCACCCGCTTCAGGCGGTAGCGCGGGTCACCCTGGGGCAGGTCCACCTGGGTGATCTCGGGCCGGGCCTCGCCCCAGGCGATCCAGGTGCCGCCCGCGCGCTGCAAGGCCGGGTCTAGCGCCGCCGTCAGTCCACCGATGGAGGGCGTCCAGCGCAGTTCGCCGCCCTCCCCACGCTGGGGCGCGTACGGTTCGCGGTTGGAGACGACGATGAGTCCCATGGTGGTCCTCCCGGCAGGGGGGCGCGCGCCCTCAGCGCAGCAGCGAGGCCCCGCCGTCCACGTACAGCTCGACCCCCGACACGTGGCGGCTGAGGTCGGAGGCCAGGAAGAGGCAGGTGTCGGCCACGTCCACGGGTTCGCCCTCGCCCTCGTTCAGCGCCGGGCTCCCCTCGGGCAGCTCGACCTCGATGCCGAGTTTCTCGGTGCCCTTGTGCTCGGTGCGCTCCTCGATGTTGGTGTGGATCAGCCCCGGGCACACGGCGTTGCAGCGAATCCCGTCGCGGCCCAGTTCCAGCGCGATCATCTTCATAAAGGCGACCTGCCCGGCCTTGGAGGTGCTGTAGGCGCTCGCGCCGGGGCTGGAAAAGGTGCGGTTGCCGTTCACGCTGCTGGTGATGATGATGCTCCCGCCGCCCGCCCGCTTGAGGTGCGGCACCGCGAAGTGGACCGTCAGGTAGGTGCCCCGCAGGTTGATGGCGAGGGTCTGGTCCCACTCGTCGGGCTGAAGCTCGTCGATGGGCGCCCACACCCCGTTGACGCCCGCGTTGGCGAACACGATGTCGAGCCGCCCGAACGCCTGCACCCCGGCTTCCACCGCCCGCCGCACCGAGTCCGCGTCCGACACGTCGCAGTGGACGTAGAGGGCCTGCCCGCCTGCCCCGGTGATCTCGCCCTGCACCTGCTGGCCTTCCTCGTCTTGCACGTCGGCCAGCACCACGCGGGCGCCTTCCTGAGCGAAGCGGCGGGCCGTCCCCGCCCCGATGCCGCTGGCGGCTCCGGTCACCAACGCGACTTTCCCGTTCAACATGCCCATGCTCCCCGCTCCTTTCGGTTTCCAGCGCGCCGCTGCTGCCTGCCGCGCGCCGAACCAGACGGCTGCACACTACCCCCCGCCTCTCGCCGCCGCCTGATAGGGTTCTTGGGCATCCGGTAACCTTCGCCTCTCCCGGCGCGGCCAGTCAGGTGGGGGCGACAGCCTCACTGGGGCAGCCTCATTGGGGCGGGGCCGCCAGAATTCCGCGCGGCGGGCCTGTTCAGCGAGCGGGACCCTCCGGTCCCTGTCCGCCCCGGGATGGCCTCCGGCTGTCAGAACTCCAGCCCGCGCACCCGCGTCTCGATGCGGTAGAGGCTGGTGCTCGCGGTCATGAAGAGGCTGCTTCCCTCCGGCCCGCCGAAACAGAGGTTGGCGACCGTCTCGGGCACCTGGATACGGCCGAGTTCCTCTCCCTCCGAGGACAGGACGTGCACACCGTCCCCGGCGCTGCTCCAGACCCGCCCGGCCCCGTCCACCCGCAGGCCGTCGGTCTTGCCGGGGCGCACGGTGGCCCAGATGCCCCGGTACTCGGCCCCGCCGTCCGGGGTCACCCGGTAGGCGTGGATCTGGCCGTCGTCCCTGCCCGTGTCGGCCAGCAGCAGGAGGCCAGGCGTCTGAAAGGCCAGGCCGTTGGGCATCTTGCGGTCGCGGATGGGGGCACTCAGCGTGCCGTCGGGCGCGAGGCGGTACACGAAGTTGCCGGGCTGCTCCTTCTCGCCGCCGTAGCCCTCCTCGGGCTTGTCGAGGCCGTAGGTGGGGTCGGTGAACCACAGGCTGCCGTCGGGGTGCAGGGCCACGTCGTTGGGGCTGTTCAGGCGCCGGCCCCCAAAGCGGTCGGCCAGGACGGTCCACCCGCCGCCCACCTCCTGGCGCAGCAGCGCCCGCTGGCCGTGCGAGCAGGCGACCAGGCGGCCCTGCGCGTCCAGCGTATGTCCGTTCTGGTGGTCGCTGGGGTGCAGTTCCTCTGCCAGCCGTCCGGCGTCGGTCCAGCGCCAGGTGCGGTTCTGGCGCACGTCGCTGAAGACCACGGCCTGGCGGGAGGGCACATAGGTCGGCCCCTCTGCCCAGGTGAAGTCCCCGGCCAGGCGGGTCAGCTCGGCGCCGGGGGGAAACAGGTCGAGAAACTCGGGGCGGGTCGCAGTCAGGGGGGTCATGCCTGCATTCTGGCCCCTGGGCGCCTCGCTGGGCGGCGCGTGCGCGGCCAGGCGGTCAGGAAGTAGAATACCCCCGGCACAGCGGGGGACAACTGACTGTCACAGGAGTTGCATCCTACTTGTGAAGGGAGTCACGAGAGATGACCGAGCCTGCCGTTTCCTCCCCCACCCTCCACCTGCGCACGCTGGGCGACGCGGCGGTGATGCTGCGCGGGCAGCCGCTGGTGTGGCCTGCCCGCAGCGCCGAGGAACTGCTGTGGTACCTGCACGCGCACCCCGACGGGGCTTACCGCGCCGACCTGCTGGCCGACCTGTGGGGCCTGGACGACGACCCGGCAGCCGCCAACCGCTTCCGGGTGGCGCTGCACCGTCTGAGGGCCGCGCTGGGCCGCGCCGACGCGGTGGCCGAGGTGCGCGGGCGCTACCTGCTGCACCCCGACCTGCTGGCCGCCAGCGACACGGCGGCGCTGCACGCCGGGCTGCGGGCCGCCGACCTGGCCCGCACCGAGGCCGAGCGCGAGGACGCGCTGCGCCGGGCGCTGGCCTGCGTGGACGGCGAGTATCTGCCGCAGGTGCGCGCCGACTGGGTCGAGGGCGCGCGGGCGTACCACCGGGCGGCGCGGGTGCGGGCCTACGTCTCGCTCTCGATGCTGCACTGCGCGCGGCGCGAGTGCCCGCTGGCGGTGCAGACGCTGGGGCGCGCGGTGCAGTCCGATCCCCTGATCGGGGAAGACCACCACCAGCGCCTGATGACCTGCCTGGCCCAGACGCGCGGGCGCTTCGAGGCGGTCGAGCACTACCGCCGCTACCGCCGCTACCTGCGCGACGAGGTGGGCGACACCCCCATGCCGGACACCGTGGAACTCGCCGAGCGCCTCAAGGCGGGCGACCTGGTCTGCCGTGAGGCCGAGCAGCCGGGCTAGGCGCGGGGAAAGGGTCTCCTCCGGCACGCGCCGCCCGCCCGGCCCACTCCTGCCGTGGGCCTGCCCTGACCTGTTGCCCGTAATGCACCCGTAATAGAGGGACGCGAGCCTCGGCGCGAGGAGGTTCATCCTTGCTTGTCGCTGATCTCATGTCCAGTTCTCCCGTGTGTGTCACGCCGGGGCACAGCGTTCCCGACGCGGCGCGGCTGCTGCGCGTGCGGGGCATTCGCCGCCTGCCGGTGCTGGAGGGCCAGCACCTGGTCGGCATCGTGACCGACCGTGACCTGCGCGAGGCCCTGCCCGGCCAGGCGGGCACCCTGAGCCTGTGGGAGGCCACCGCCGCGTCCCCGGGCGTGTGCGTGGGGGACGTGATGCGCCGCAGCGTGGTCACCACCACCCCGGACGCGGACGCGCGGGGCGCCGCCTGCACCCTGCTTCAGCGCCGCATCGGCGGAATGCCGGTCGTGGACCGCTCGGGCGGGGTGGTCGGGATGCTCACCGTGACCGACCTGCTGCGCGACTACGCCTCCGCCCGCCCTCCCGAAGTCCCCTCACCCACCGACCCCGCCCACAGCGGCCCGGAGGCTCCCCTATGACCCGTCCCCCCACCCCGCCTGAGGCCGTGCCGGGCGCCCCCGTGCCGCCCGAGCCGCCGCGCGAGAAAGCGCACGTGGTGCCGCTGGGCACCCTGATGCTGATCGCCGTCCTGCTGCTCTCGATCATCTGGCTGTGGATGCTGGTGCTGGGCATCCAGCAGGGCCGGGCCTGAGCCGATGAGCCGTCCTGCCTCCCCGGCGCCGGTTCCCCGGCTCGAACACCACACGCTGGAGCGCTACGAGAACATCTGGTTCGGCATCGCGGTCGTGATGTCGGTGCTGCTCTTTGTCGCGGTGCTCACCAGCTTCATCAGCGGCACCTACTCGGCCGTTCAGGGCGAGGGCGCCCACCACATCACCGGCGTCACCAACGGGCGGCTCGACCCGCGCAACCTCGCGGCGACGCCCTTTGCCCAGCCGGGCCTGCGCGAGAACCCCGACGGCACGCTGGAAGCCTTCGTGGTATCGCGGGCCTTTGCCTACGACCCGCCGGTGCTGCGCGTGCCCGCCGGGCGCCCGGTCACTATCCACGTGACCTCGGCGGACGTGATGCACGGCTACTACGTCGAGGGCACCAACATCAACGTGAACGTGGTGCCCGGCCAGGTCGCCAGCCTGACCGCCACCTTCCGCCAGCCGGGCGACCACAGCGTGATCTGCAACGAGTACTGCGGCGCCGGTCACCACAACATGCTGGGCCGCGTGGTCGTGGAAACCGCGCAGCCCTGAAAGCCCCCCCAAGTCCCCTGGAGACCCCCCTGTGACGACCTCTCCCCTGCCCACGCGGTCCCGCCCCGCCGCCGCGCCGCCGCCTGGCGCGGCCTCCACCGCCGCGCGGCAAGCGCCGCCCATCGCGGACGCCGCCTACCTCGCCAGCCTGAAAAAAGTCACCCAGTACTACGTCGTGACGGCCTTCCTGGCCCTCTTTGTCGGGGTGCTGATCGGCCCCCTCCAGGCGCTGAACTACGGCGGCATCAACGTCTACGAGCTGCCCATCATCCGCAACCTGCTGAAGTCCTACTACCAGGGTCTCTCGCTGCACGGCGTGCTGAACGCGCTGGTGTTCACCCAGTTTTTCATCTCGGGCTGGATGCTGTACCTGCCGGTGCGTGACCTCGGCATGCGCATCAACATGCGCTTTGCGTGGTTCACCTACGCCCTGATGACCCTGGGGCTGCTGCTGGCCGCCGTGCCGCTGCTCACCAACCGCTCGACGCTGCTGTACACCTTCTATCCGCCGATGCAGGGCGACGCCCTCTTTTACATCGGCGCGGCGATCATGGTGGGGTCGAGCCTGCTGGTCGTCGGGCAGGTCGTCAACATGTGGCTGCGCTGGAAGCGCGAGAACCCCGGCCGGGTCACGCCCCTGGTCGCCTTCATGAGCGTGTCGGTCTGGATGATGTGGGCCGTCGCCTCGCTGGGCATCGTGATCGAGGTCGTGGTGCTGCTGATCCCCTGGTCGCTGGGACTGGTCGGCGGTGTGGACCCGCTGCTCTCCAAGACGCTCTTTTGGTGGACCGGGCACGCCATCGTGTACTTCTGGGTGCTTCCGGCCTACATCTCGTGGTACGCCTTCGTGCCCCGGCACGCGGGGGGCCGCACGGTCTCCGAGCCGCTGACCCGGCTGACTTTCGTGCTGTTCCTGCTCAACAGCGTCCCCGTCGGCCTGCACCACCAGTACTCGGACCCCAACATCTCGGTGCTGTGGAAGACGCTGCACATGTTCCTGACCTTCCTGATCGCGGTGCCCAGCCTGCTCACCGCCTTCAGCGTGACCGCCTCGCTGGAAGACGGCGCGCGGGCCAGGGGCGGGCGCGGCCTGGTGGGCTGGGTGACCAAGCTGCCCTGGGGCAACGCGATTTTCAGCGCGCAGGTGCTGGCGATGATCTCCTTCATCCTGGGCGGCGCGGGGGGCATCGTGAACGCCAGCTCCACCTTTGCAGGCGTGGTCCACAACACCGCCTGGATTCCGGGGCACTTCCACATCACGGTGGGCACCGCCACGACCCTGAGCTTCATGGGGATCGCGCTGTGGCTGATTCCGCACCTCACCGGCAAGCGGCTGCCCAGCATGAGACTCGCGTCGTGGGCGGTGTGGACCTGGTTCGTCGGCATGATGGTCTTCGCGCTGGGGATGCACTGGCAGGGGCTGTACGGGGTGACGCGCCGGGCGCTCGTGAGCGCGACCGCGCAGGACGTGTACCGCGACATGCCCATCGGGCTGCCGGTCGCCTTGACGGCGATCAGCGGCGTGATCCTGCTCGTCAGCGCCATTCTCTACTTCTATGTCCTGTTCAAGATGCTGCTCTCGAAGCGGGTCGACAACGGTGAGGTCAGCGCGCCGATTCCCTACAGCGAGAAGATCAGCCCCGCCGGGGAGAACCTGGCGACGGCGGGCAAGTTGGTCCGCTACACCGAGCCGCTGATGGCGCTGTGGCTGCTGACCCTGGTGCTGGTCCTGATGATGTACGGCCCGGTCCTGGGCCGCATGATCGCCAACCTGCAACTCGTGCCCGGCTGGAGGCTGTACTGATGAGTGAGGACCGTTCCTTCAGCGGGCGCGAGATTGCCGCCGTGCTCACCTTCGTGGTGCTGGCCGGAGCCACCGCCCTGGTCTCGTACCGCTCGGGCCTGAACGTGGCGGGCGGCAGCGGCGGGGCCGAGGTCGCGGCAGCCGTCGCGAGTGCCCCGGTCAACGGGCAGGCGCTGTATGTGGGCAACTGCGCGGGCTGCCACGGCGCCCAGGCGCAGGGCGGCGTCGGCCCCGGCCTGGCGAACAGCGCCGCGTGGTCGGAGGCCGACTTCCAGGCCGCCGTCCTGCACGGCAAGGGGGCGGGCGGGCGCACCCTCGCGCCCGTCATGCCGCGCTTTGCAGAGGCGGGCCTCGACGGCAAGGACGCCACGCCCGAACAGATCGGCGCGATTCACGCCTACGTCAAGGGGCTGTAAGCCTCCCGGACCCCCCAACACGCGGACGCTCCTGGCTGGGGGCGTCCGTTTTCTTGTGGAAAGCGGTGTTCACTGCGTGGTCTGCGTGTAGAGCACGAGCAGGACCAGCCCAACGAGCGCCGCCACCGTTCCCAGTCCGCCCAACACGAAGAGAACGGCCGCGAGGGGCCGCCACGCCGGGTTCCGGTGTGCCTCGCGCCCGGCCAGCCCACCCAGAACCAGCAGCCCCAGGCTGGGAAGGACCAATGTCCAGAAAGTCATCGGCTCCCAGGATAGAGACGGCCAATGGGCGCCCGGCCCCGGTCCCGCCAGGCCGCTCCCGCTACACTCCCCCGGTGACTCCCTCCCCCACCGACCTCCCTGCCCTGCGCGCCGCGCTGCTGGCGTGGTTTGACCGCTCGGGCCGCGCGCTGCCGTGGCGGGTGGGACCGGAAGGCGGGCGCGACCCTTACCGGGTGTGGGTGTCCGAGGTGCTGCTTCAGCAGACGCAGGTGGCGCGCGGGCGGGTGTATTTCGAGCGCTTCATGGAGGCGTTCCCGACGGTGGAGGCGCTGGCCTCGGCGCCCATTGACGCCGTGCTGAAGGCCTGGGAGGGCTGCGGCTACTACGCGCGGGCGAGAAACCTGCACCGGGCGGCGGGGATCATCGCGCAGGAAGGTTTCCCGGCGCATTACGCGGGCTGGCGGGCGCTGCCGGGCGTGGGGCCGTACACGGCGGCGGCGGTGGCGAGCCTCTCGGGGGGGGAGGCCCGCGCCGTGAACGACGGCAACGTGCGGCGGGTGCTGGCCCGGCTGGGCGGCGAGCGCCAGCCGACTGAACGCTGGGTCCAGGCCCGCGCCGACGAACTGCTCGACCCCGCCCGCCCCGGCGCCTGGAACGAAGCGGTGATGGACCTGGGCGCGACGGTCTGCACGCCCAAAAACCCGAAGTGCCCGGAATGCCCGGTCTCGGCATCGTGTGCGGCCCTCGCCTCGGGCGACCCGGCGGCCTTTCCGGCGCCCAAGGTCCGGGCGGAGGTGCGCGAGGTCCGCGCGGTGGCCCTGCTGCTGGGCGACACGCAGGCCGCCGTGCTCGAACGCCGCGAGGGAACCCTCCTCGGCGGCCTGATGGGCCTGCCCACCCAGTTGCTCGCCCCGGATGAGCTACCGGCGGCGGCCCTGGAGCGTCTCGCCGCCCGCCTCGGCGCCCGCGTGACCGGCGAACTGGGCACCGTCACCCATACCATGACCCACCGCCGCGTGACCCTGAGCGTGTACGGCGGTGAGGGCGGCCCCCCGCGTACCCCCGTCGCCGCCGAGGCCCTTTCCCGGCTGGACCACAAGGCGCTGGCGCTGTGGGAGCGGCGGGAGGGGTCGCTGTTCGCCGAGAGGAAGAGCTGAAAAAGGGAGTTCGAGAAGGCCGAGGCGTCAGGCGGGGAGGTGCGGAGGGCGGCCTGTTCTCCTACGAAACTGTGGAGGTCTGCTTCGTAGCGCTGGGACGCCAGGCCAGCTCACCCCCTCCCAACCTCCCCCCTCAAGGGGGAGGAGCACAAGTGCTCAAGCTGAAGCCTTTCAAAAACGGGTACAGCGGATGCCGCACAGGAACACGCCGACAGAGGCCGCACCAAGATCAAACATTCCGTTCGACGACCACGCCCCACCAGCGCCGCCCGTGTGTCCTTGCCCAGCGCAGTGTTGCTCCCCTGCCCCCTTTGGAGGACTCGCAGAGCTGCTTGCAGAGGGGCTGGGGGTGGGGGCAAACCGAAGCAAGACACCCTGCCCCTTTTGGAGGAGTTCCCCTCTCCCCCTACGCGCTACACTGACGCCCGTCATGAGCCGCAAGCCCGTCAAAACCGCCCTCCGCACCGCCAAAAAGACGCGGGACGCGGCGCGCGGCGCCCTGCTGTGGGGCTACGAGCGGCGCCTGGCCCGCGAGGTCCGCGCGCACGGCAAGCTGCCCCGCCACCTGGGCCTGATTCTCGACGGCAACCGCCGCTTTGCCCGCGCCAGCGGCATGCAGCGCGAGCTGGGGCACACCTTCGGCGCCGACAAGGCCCACGAGGTGCTGCAATGGTGCCTGGAACTGGGCATTCCGGCGGCCACCATCTGGGTGCTGTCCACCGACAACGCGGGGCGCGACCCCGGGGAACTCGCCCACATCCTCAGCCTGCTGGAGCGCGAGGCCCGCAACCTCGCCACCGATCCACGCATCCACGCCAACCGGGTGCGGGTGCGGGCCATCGGGCAGCACGAGGCCTTTCCGCCGCAGGTGCTGGGCGCCCTGCGCGAGCTGGAGGAAAAGACGGCCGGGTACGACGGGATGCTGCTGAACATCGCCGTGGGGTACGGGGGCCGCGAGGAGATCGTGGACGCGGTCAAGCAGCACCTGACCGCGCAGGCCCAGGCGGGCCACACGCTGGCCGAGGTGGCCGAGACGCTGGAACCGGAACACATCAGCGCGCACCTCTACACGGCGGGCACGCCCGACCCCGATTTCATCATCCGCACCAGCGGCGAGATCCGCCTCAGCGGCTTCATGCTGTGGCAAAGCGTGTATTCGGAGTTCTACTTCTGCGACGTGTACTGGCCGGGCTTCCGGCGGGTGGACTTCCTGCGCGCCCTGCGCGACTTTCAGGGCCGCGACCGCCGCTTCGGGCGCTGATCTGCTGGGCCTCCCCGCGCCTCAGCGGGCGCGCAGGGTCGCCTCGGTGGTCATGCGGTAGGTGAGCTGCACCTGCTGGCCGCCCGGCTCGGTCATGGTGACGCGCATCCGCATGATCTGAGCGGCGCTGCCGCCGACCGGCAGACCATCCGCACGAAAGAGGTTGGTGGTGGTCATCCGGCTGCCCTGTGACAGCAGCTCGGCCCGGAAGCTCAGCGCGGCTGCCTCGCCCTGGCCCCGGACGCTGATCGCCCAGTCGCCAAAGGTGGTGGTGGTGTCGAAGACATGCTGGCGGGCCGCGTTCAGGCCCCGGTAGGTGGTCGTGGTCCGCCCGGTCAGGGGCGAGGCCTGCACGTTCGCGAAGGCGGCGGGGCCCTCCCCGAGCGCGGCGCCCAGACCGCCGAACAGGCCCGCCAGCAGGGCCTGCATGTCCACCGTGGCCGTGGCAGTCCGCGCCTGACCGGGCACCAGCGGCCGCCCGTAGAACCCCTCCAGGCCGCCGCCCTGCCCGAGTTGCTGGCGCAGTATCTCCGGTTTCAAGCTACCGAAGACCTGTTGCAAGGCGGGGTTGTCGCTCTCGATCCGCAGGTCGGTCAGGGCGCCGTCGGGGCGCAGGGTCTGGAGGATGCGGATATTGACGTCCCCCTGTCCTGGCAGCGCCACCACGACCGTGTTCAGCAGCACCGCCCGGCCGTCCGCGCCGCGCGACTGCACCCGGTAAAAGGCCTTGCCGGAAACGCGCTGGGGACCCTGAGCGCCGAACAGGCGCGTCAGGTCGGCGCGCGTCCGGGCCGCTTCTTGGGCATTCCCGCCGCTGACCTGCACGTCCTCGACCTCCAGGCGGGTGGTGGTCTGGGTGTTCAGCTCCACGCTGGCGCCGACTGGGGCCGAGAGGGTCAGCACGGCGGCGCGGGCGGGCGCGGCCTGGGTCTGGGCCAAGGTCCAGGCAGCTTGCGCCCCGGCGGCGGGCACGAGGGCCGGAGCGGCAAGCAGCAGCGCGGACAGCAGCAGGGGTCGCATGGCCCCAGGGTACGCGGCGCCGCGTTCCGGGGCAGGCGCATTCAGGGTGCTGAACACGTTCGTCAAGGCTTCATGGAGCCGGGGCGCTGCCGGTGCCCACGCGGGCCTGGGCCGCCCAGGGGGCGCTGGCTGCGGCACAATGGGCGCCATGACTGCTGAGCACCTCTCTGCCTCCCCCCGCCCCGATGCCCGGCTGGTGGCCCTGCACGCCGAGCGGGGCGACCCGCACGCCCGGCTGGCGGGCGCGCTCGCGGCGCTGGAGGGCGCCGACTGGGGCCTGACGCTGGCGGGCGAAGGAGCGCTGGCCCGGCAACTCGCCGCGCTGCTGGGCCAGGGCGTGCTGCGGGTGGACGAGCGGCTGGGCGTGGACCGCGCGGCGCTGGCGGGGCAGGGCCTGGCGGCAGCCACCCTGGATGCCGACTGGACCGGCGCCCGCGCCGTGTGGCTGGCCGAACCCGACGAGCGGCTCTTGCGGCGCGCCGAGCGGGCGGGCGTGCCGGTGATCGTGGACGCCACGCTGGCGCCGGGGGGCGGCTGGTTTCCCCAGGGGGCGGCGCTGGTCGTCTACCGCCACGCCGTGACCCTGACCGGCTTCGCGGACGGGCAGCTGGCCCTGCTGTTCGGCAGCGGCGAGGCGCCCGCGCCCACCGCCCCCGCCCCCGCCGACACCGCCGTGGCCCTGGCACTGCGCGACGTGGCGACCCTGCCGCTGCGGCTGGCCCGCGCGGCCCGCACCGTCTCGCAACTGGCCGAGCGGCTGGGCGGCGCGGCGCTCCCCTTCGGCCCGACCGCGCTGCTGCTGCCGCCCGACGCCGCGCCCGATACCCCCTGGCCCCCCGGCGGGGTGCTGGCCGCCACCCGCAGCGTGGACGGCGGCGTGGTCTTCTCGCCCGGCCTGCAAGATGTGGACACGGCGCTGGCGCTGCTGCGCGGGCGCCCGCAACCGCTGGGCGAGCCGCAGCCGCTGGTGCGCGAGCGGCCCGTCGGCGCCCCGCAGGACCTGGCCGAGCCGGAGGCCCCCGGCGAGGGCCGCCCGCCCCGCCGCGAGATCCGCTTTCGCCGCGACCGCGCCGACCGCCCCGAGCGGTTCCGCCCCGAGGAGGCGCAGGACGAGGAGGGGCGGGCCGGGCCATCCCAGAACGGGCGGGAGCCGCTGGAGCGGGTGCCGTTTGGCCGGGATCAGGCGGCCCCGCCCCGTACCGAGCAGGCCCCCGTGGCCCAGACCCGGCCGCAGCCCGATCAGGCCCGCCCCGACCGCCCCCTGGCCGACGCGCCGCACCCCGATTCGCTCTCCCGCGTCACCTTTGAAGCGCCCGGCGCCGCTCCTGCCGAGGAGGAGAGCTGGACGCCCGAGATCGTCTTCAGCGGCACCGGGCAGGCGGCCGACCCCGCGCCGCTGCCCATCCCGGTGAGCGGCGGTCCCGACGAGCCGGAACTGGAGGTCACGCCCCCACTGGCTGCGCCCGAGACTGGGCCAGACCAGACGGCCCCGGCGCCCTCCGCCGGGGAACCGGCGCCCGAAGCCCGGGCCGGAGCGGCACCCAGCCCAGCAGCATCCAGCCCAGCAGCACCCAGCCCGGCCGACGAGGCCCCGGCCGCCTCTGGCCTGACGCTGGCCCCGGACCTCCCCACGCTGGAGGCGGGCGGCGAGGGCGGGCCTCCCGATCCCGCCGCCGACCTCACCGACGAGCAGGCCGCGATCTACGCCCGGCTGCGCGAGTGGCGCAACGCCGAGGCCCGGCGCCAAGAGGTCAGCCGTTTCATCATCGCCAGCAACGCCACCCTGGCCGAGATCGCCCGCCGGGTGCCCTACACGATGGACGACCTGAAGGCCGTCAAGGGCATGGGGCCGGAGCGGCTGCGCAAGTACGGCGAGAAGATGCTGGAAGTGGTGCGGGGGTAGGATCACTTCTGCCGGAGGGGCGGGGGAATGCCAGGGAGGGGCGCGCCATGATCCACATCTGGGCAACGGTCGAGATCGGGGACCTCGAGAAGTTCGTCGGGGTTTTCGCCACTGCGGGGGCCAGGGCACGCCGCCAGCACGGCAGCCGGAGCAGCCGCGTCTTTGCCGTGCCTGGAGACCCGAGTCAGGTCCGGGTCCTGTTCGAGTGGGACAGCCGCGAGGCCTTCGAGGGCTTCCTGAACGACCCGGAGGTCCGCGCCACCATGCAGTCGAGCGGCACGGTGGGACGGCCGGATTTTCTTTTTCTCGACGCGCTGGCCGACCTGCCGGGGTAAAGGGTGACGCGGCCAGAGGGTCAGCAGGCCGCCCCCTGAAGCAGGTCAGGTGATTGCCCCGCATCAGCAGAAACCCCCCGACCCTGGAGATCGGGGGCTTTGCCTTTGGGTGAATTGGGAACGCGGCGGGCCTTTGGCGAGAGCTTCAGATTAAGGGAGGAAGATCAGTTGGATGATCTCCACCAAGAAGCTCAACGGCGAGCAGGACAGCGGAAACTGCCCCGGCCCAGGCCGTTACCCGTTTCGGTGTCAGCTTTTGACGGCGTCTGCAAAGCATGGCAAACTTCTTGCACTTCTTAACGGAGAATCCCCACCTTTCGGTGCCCCAGGGCGGCCAACACTGGGGTTTCCTCTTTTCTGAGGATGACCTCTCCGCTTCCCGCTGGTCATGCCACCCGCCCGCAGGCCAGGTTTACGGCCCGTATTTCCGTTCCTCCGGCAACGCGGCCCCCTCATGCACGGCCTGAGCCACTCGAACCGCCAGCGGGAAATCTACCGCCGCGTACCAGCCTTCCTCCAGCTTCCCCTCCCGCTGGCGATAGGCGCAGAGGGCGGGGCCGGAGGAGCAGGCACCCAGGCAGCCGCTTTCGGTGAGGCGCACGGTGCCGCCGGTCTTGTAATAGGCCAGACTCGCGCGCTCCAAGTGATTCCAGAGTGCCCTGTACAGCAGCGCCGAGCCGCGTGCCTGGCAGTTCTGGCCCTGGCAGACGAGCAGGTGGCCGGACGTTTTGAAGTATTTCGGCGGCATTCAGTCCTCCGGGATGACGATGAGGCGGTTGCCGTCCTGCACCACGCGGGCGCGCAGGCCGTAGGCGGCGTGGAGGTGGGCAGGGGTGAGGACCTCCTCCGGCGTGCCCCCGGCGAGGACCCGGCCCCCGTGGAGCAGCAGCAGGCGGTCAGCGCGGGCGGCGAGGTTGAGGTCGTGCAGCACCGCCACCACCCCCAGGCCCCCGGCGGCCTCGCAGCGGGCGTGGCGGATCACCTCCAGGCCGTAGGCGAGGTCGAGGTGGTTGGTCGGCTCGTCGAGCAGCAGGAACCGGGGTCCGGCGGCCAGCGCCCGGGCGAGGCCCACGCGCTGGCGCTCGCCGCCCGACAGCTCGCCGACCCGCCGGGCCGCGAAACGCAGGGTATCGGTGCGGGTCAGCGCGTCCGTCACCGCGTCCTCGTCGGCCCCGGTCCAGGGGCGGGTGGGGATCAGGCCCCAGGTCCAGGCCCCGGCGCCCCGCCCGAGAGAGACCACATCGCGTACCCGCGCCCCTTCGGGCAGGCCCTCGCCCTGCGCGAGGTACGCCAGCGTCCGCGCCCGCTCGGCCCGGGACCACCCACGCAGCGAACGGCCCAGCAGCCGGACCTCGCCCGCGTCGGGGAGGCTGAGGCCCAGCAGCGCCCGCAGCAGCGTGCTCTTGCCCGCCCCGTTCGGTCCGATCACGGCCGCGAATTCCCCTGCCCGGAAGGTCGCGCTGACCCCCCGCACCGCCGGAAAACTTCCCGCCCGGACGTGCAGGTCGCGCGCTTCCAGCGTGTCCCCACTTCCCACTTCCCCCTGCCCACTCCCCCTCTTACTCATGCCGCCCCCGCCGCAGCAGCCACAGGAAAAACGGCCCCCCCAGCAGCGTGGTGACCACCCCGACCTGCGACAGCACCGTGGTCCGGGCCAGCAGGTCGGCCAGCACCAGCAGCGTGCCGCCCAGCAGCGCCGAGACGGGCAACAGGACCCGGTGCCCCGCGCCCCACGCCAGCCGCGCCACATGCGGCACGATGAGGCCGACAAAGCCGATGATCCCCACGTAGGCGACGGCGGCGGCGGTCGCCACGCTGGCGGCCACGACCACCAGCAGCCGCAGCCGCTCGACCGGCACGCCCAGGCTGCGGGCGGTCAGGTCCCCCAGCCCCAGGGTGTCGAGCGCGCGCCCCAGCAAGACCAGCACGCCGCACCCCGCCAGCGCGTAGGGCAGCACGGTCAGCACGTCGGGCCAGCCGCTGAAGCCCAGGTCGCCCAGGGTGTAGGCCAGCACCTGCCGCGCCCGGTCCTCGCCGCGCAGGATCAGGAAGGTGGTGAAGGCACTCAGGACGCTCCCCACCACCACGCCCGCCAGAATCAGGCGGGTGGGCGGAAAGCGGCGGCCCTCGCGCGCCAGCGTCAGCGTGAGCGAAACCGCCGCCAGCGCCGCCGCCAGCGCCGTGAGCGGGATGCTGCCCCTCGGCCAGCCCGCCACGATGGCGACCGTGGCCCCCAGCCCCGCCCCGCTGGCCACGCCCAGCAGGTATGGATCGGCCAGCGGGTTGCGGAAGACCCCCTGAAAGGCCCCGCCGCACACTGCCAGACAGGCGCCCACCAGCACGCCCATCGCCACACGCGGCAATCGGAGCTGCCACACGATCACGTCGTTGCCGGTCAGTTCCGCCCCTGTCCAGAGGCCCGCCACCCCCCGGCCCAGGGCGCCCAGCACCTCGCCGGGCGGGATGGTCACGCTGCCCAGCCCCACCGCCAGCACCACGGCGGCGCAGAGGGCCAGCACCAGCGCCGCCGTGCGCCCCAGCACCCGCCAGCCGGGGCCGGGGGCGGGCCGGGACGAACCTTGCTTCAGGGCCACGGCCTACTTGAACAGTTCCGGGTGGACCAGCCGCGCCAGCCCGCGCAGCGCCTGCGGCATCCGGGGGCCGGGGCGGCTGAGGATGGTGTTCAGGTCCTTGGGGATGTCCAGCACCCGGCCTGTGCGGACCGCCTGTAAACCCGCCCAGCCGGGCCGGGCCGCCGCCGCCCGCCGGTCCAGACCCAGCATCAGTTGGGGGTTGGCCTTGACGATCAGTTCGGGGTCCACCTTGGGAAAGTCGCCGAGAGCAGCCGGGACGATGTTGCGCGCGCCCGCTTTGCCGAGCAGCACGCCCATAAAGGAGTTCGGCCCGACCGAGTACGGCGTGGGGTCGATCTCCAGGTAGGTCGTGGGCTTGCGGACGGCGTTCTTGGTCAGGATCTCGACTCTGGCGATCTCGCGGCGCATGTTCAGCGTCAGCGCTCTGGCCTGCGCCTCGCGGTTCACGACCCGGCCCAGGGTCAGGGTCTTGGAAAAGACCTCGTCGTACTTCTCCATATCCAGCGCGAAGACCGGGATGCCCGCCTGGGTCAGCGGCCCTTCGAGCTTGCTGTACTGGCTCACGAGGACCAAGTCGGGCCTCAGCGCCACCATCGCTTCCACGTCGGGCGCAAAGAGGTCACCCACCTTCGGGAGCCGCGCGACCTGCTGGGGATAGTCGCTGTAGCGGTCCACGCCGACGAGCTTGCCGCAGGCCCCGACGGCACACAGCGTCTCCGAGTGGCCGGGCACCATGCTGATGATGCGCCCGGGTTCGGCCTTCAGGGTCACCTTGCGGCCCAGGTCGTCGGTGAGGGTCAGGGGATAGATCGTCGCCGCGGCGGTGGGCAGCAGCGCGAGCAGCGAGGCGGTGAAGGCGGTCTTGGGCAGGAGAGTCTTCATAGGGGATTCCTCCTCTCCTCCGCTGAAACTGGGGAAAACAAAACGCCGCCCCGGCAAAGGGGGGCGGAAAGTCCGGGTCGTCCAGGGCGGCGGCCCCCCGTGAGGGCAGGCGGCAGCGCCAGGGCGGTTCCTCCATTCCGCGAGAGGTCAGGCCGACTGGCCCTCCCCGGTCGGGAGGAGGCCAGGACGGGGCCGGTGTTCGGACTTCTTCCCCTCTGGGGAGGTTACCGTTGCGCGACAGTGCCGGACTTTCACCGGCTTTCCCTGCGCCCGTCGGGGCACACTATACGCCGCGTCCGGGCGCGGAGGCTGGGGCGCGGCAGACGGTTCCCAGCCCGATGCCCGATTTACGCCCCGGACTGGTCCCGGCGGTGCACCATCGGCGCCCCGGCCAACTCGCCCAGCCGCTCGCCGACCTCGGCGGTCAGGGCTTTCAGGCCCCCCGCAGGCGCGATGGGCGGGCCGAACTCCACGATCCAGCGCCGTCCCTCGCGCCGCAGGCCGACCGGGAGCACCGGGGCCTTGCCCTTGAGGGCCAGCAGCGCGACCCCGCCCTGCACCTCGCCGCCGCCGCGCGTGCCTTCCGGGAAGATGCCCAGCGTGCCGCCCCGCTGCAAGATGCGCAGGCTGGTCCGCACCGCGCCCAGGTCGTTTGCCCGGCGGTCCACCGGAAAAGAGCCGCCCGCGCGGATAATCGCCCCGATCACCGGCACGAACAGCTCCTTTTTCGCCATGAATTGCAGGTACCTTCCGGGCGGCAGGCTGCGCGCGATCAGGAAGGGGTCAAAGGCGCTGCGGTGGTTGGCCGCCACGATCAGCGGCGTGCCGGGCGGCGGCACATGCCCGCGCCCGCGCACCTCGATGCGGCCTCCGCGCAGCAGCACGGGCAGCGTGGTCAGGAACACGACGGCCCGGTAGACCCAGGGCGTGACGCGCGGCGCGCTGGCCGCTTCGGCCGGGGCAGAGGCAGGAGTGCGGGCGTCGCTCATGAGAAAGAGGATACGCCTCCGCCGCGCGTCGTGCGGACGTGGCCGCGCGCGCGCCGGAGGCGCGTCCCCCGGCCCTGGGAGGCGCGGAGGCGGGCGCCTTCAGCCGCCTTCCCTCCAGCTGGGGCGACCAGGCTTCAGCGCCGGGGCGGAACTCAGTACGGCTCGTCGTCCGCGTCCGGGCTGTCCGTGTCTGGGCCGTCCGGGTCCGGGCTGTCCGGGTCGGGGGCGCGCCCTTCCTGGTCGTCTGCCGCCAGCTCACCCTCGGTCCACTCGCCCGCCAGCACCTCGCGCACGGCCTCGATGCGTTCGCGGCAGGCGGCGTAGGCGGCGCGGGCTTCTTCGAGCAGCGGCAGCACGCGGTCGAGGTCGGCCTCGCCCGTTTCCAGCTCGGCGGCGATGCGCGCGAGCCGGGCGTAGGCCTCGCGGTAGGACAGGGGCGGGGAAGCGTCCGGCATCCTCCCGAGGATAGCGCCGTGAGGGGAGCCGTACCCTGAAGGCATGGTTCCCCTTCCAGACTTCAAGCACTTCGATTTCGCGGGGTTGGGCGCCGCCGACCGTTACAAGCTGGTGACGGCGGTGGTCGTGCCGCGTCCCATCGCCTGGGTGAGCACCCTGGGCCGGGGCGGGGAGGTGAACCTCGCGCCGTATTCCTTTTTCGGGCTGATGGGGTCGGACCCGGCGGTGGTGGCCTTTGCGCCCGGCGACCGCCCCGGCGGCACCCCCAAGGACACGGCGCTGAATATCGGCGCTGGCGGCGAATTCACCGTGAATCTGGTCAGCGCCGAGCTGGCGGAGGTGATGAACGCGACCGCCACCGACTTTCCCTACGGCCTGGGCGAGCCGGGGGAGGTCGGCGTGGCCCTGGCGCCCGGCGTGCGGGTGCAGGTTCCCCGGGTGGCCGCCAGCCCCGCCGCCCTGGAATGCCGCGAGGTCCAGACCGTGCAGATCGGGCGCACCCGCGTGGTGCTGGGCGAAGTCCTGGGCCTGCACCTGCGCGCCGACGCCCTGCTCGACGAGGCCAGAAAGTACGTGGACACCGCCGCCCTCGATCTGGTGGGACGGATGGGCGGCCGGGGAGGCTACACCCGCACGCGCGACACCTTTACCCTGGAGCGCTTCACCTACGCCCAGTGGCAGCGGGCGCGGGAGGACACGCCGCTGGGGTGAGCGCCCCGCCGCCGGGCAGTCAGGACGCCACCACCACCAGCGCGCGGCCGGCGCGCTTGGCCGTGTAAAGCGCCGCGTCGGCCCGCTCCAGCAGCTCGGGGTAGCGCTCGCCGGGCTGGCTCTGGGCCACGCCGCAGCTCACCGTGACCTGGCCCACCTCGCCGTGCGGCTGCGCCGCGACCGCCGCCTGAAGGTCCCTGGCGAGGCGCTCGGCGCCCGCGCGGCCCTGGCCCGGCACGATCACCAGAAATTCCTCGCCGCCCCAGCGGCCCAGCCGGTCGCCCTCCTCCAGCACCCCCCCGGCGGCCTGGGCGGCGGCGCGCAGCACCCGGTCGCCCGCCGCGTGCCCGAAGGTGTCGTTGACCCGCTTGAAATGGTCGAGGTCAAAAAGGATCACGCTCCAGAGGTCCCCGGTCTGCCCGGCCCGCGCCTGCTGGGCCTGCAACCACAAGTCGAGCTGCCGCCGGTTGGGCAGGCCCGTCAGGTCGTCCACCAGCGCGGCGCGGGCGGCGCGCTCGGCCTGCACCATGGCCTGGAGGTAACGGCGCAGCAACCCGCCCTGAAGCGTCAGAAAGGCGATAAAGGTCGCGTGGGTCAGGTACAGTTGCAGCAGATCGTTGCCCCACTGCGCGCGCAGCGCCGCCGGAGTCGCCGCAGACAGCCAGTACGCGCCGCCCAGCCCCAGCAGCGCCGCGAACCACCCCAGCGACACCCCCAGCGCCGTGCGTGGAGAAAAGACCAGCGCCGCGACGAAGTAGTTCAGGACCAGCCAGTAGGCGTACCCGCCCAACCCGGAGGCCGCCCGCTCGACCAGCAGCGTCTCGCCCAGGCTCAGCACGCCGCCGGTGCCCTCCAGCAGCAGTTCGGTGAGGCCCACCAGCCGCAGGGCGCCGGGCCGCCGCCACAGCCACACGAAGAGCGCCACGTTCTTGACCGCGATAAAGCCCAGCACGCCCTGGTCCCGCGCGGTGAACATCCACTCCGAGGACACGCCCAGCGTCAGCCCCGACGCGAGCATCACGCACGCCAGAATCACCAGCAGCGAGTGGCGCCGGAACTGGAATTCCGGAGTCGCTTGGGCTGCTGGGGAAACGCGCCACGCCATAAGGCGCCATGCTAAGCGCGGCGCTCTGACAGAACACCTGCATGAAGGTTGCCTCGGGAGCCGCTGGCGGCAGTCGGGGGGCGGGGGGGGGGCCGCGCCCCCTACCGCCGCAGCTTCCGCGCCGCCTCGTCGGGCGTGATCTCGCCGCGCTCCAGGCTGAGCAGCACCTCGGCCTGGGGATCGGCGGCCTCGGGTTCGTAGCCGATGGCGCGCAGCAGGGTGTCGAAGCGGGCGCGGACGGTCGGGTAGCTGACCCCCAGCACCCGCTCGACCTCCTTGAGGTTGCCGCGCACCCGGATGTAGAGGCGCAGAAAGTCGAGGTTCTCGGGCGAGAGGGTGGCGAACTCGTTGAGGTCAAACACGCCGCGCACGGTCACGCCGCTGGTCGGAAACCGCAGCTCGGTGACCAGCGGGGCTTCCGTCTCGTCGGGAAAGGGCAGGGGCAGGGGTCTGGGCATGGGGTCAGGGTACGCGGGGGGGCGGGAGGGCGGTGCGGGGTGCCGTCCGGCGTTCCGCGCCCCGCCCTGCCGCCAGCGCGCTCACTTCAGCGTGAGGCTCACGCTGTTGCCGTCGCTGTCCTCGGCCTGAATCAGGTCGCCGGGAGGCGGGTCGGCCTCGATCAGCAGCCTCAGCGCCTCGAGGCTCAGGCCCGCGCGTTCCAGCGCCCGGATGCCGTGCCCGGGAATGAGCTTGTGCAGGTGCCCCGCGAGGCTGACCGGCAGGTTGGCGCTGTACTCGTCGCCGTCGCTGGATTCGACCTGCACGCGCAGTATGCGGGCCGAGCCTGCGCGGCCATGCTGCGCCCCTGCCTCCGTCCCGCCCACGGCGTCGCCCACGCGGCCTATCGCCGAATTGACCCGGTCCATGATGCCCTCCATATCGATGGGGAAGTCCCGTCCGCCCATCCTGACCCGGCCTTCCCAGCCGGGCGCGCGGGGCGGCAGGGGGGGTTGAGGGAAGTCCTTGACCCCGCGCAGCAGCAGCAGATGTTCGGCGACCTGGGCGGTGTCCAGCTCTCCGCGCGCCAGCAGCGAGGCGACGAGTTCGCGGTCACTCTCGGTCAGGGCGAGCCGGGCGTTCAGGGCGGCCAGCAGCGGCGCGGCGTCTTCCAGCGTGAGCTTGCCTGCCCGCACCAGGTCCAGAATCCGCTTGATCTTTTCTCTCATGACCACTCACCTCCACGCAGCGCGGCCTGTCTCGCGCGGCGCCCCGGTGTGGCCGGGTACACCTCCAGGCGGGCCTCGTACGAAGCCTGCAACGCGGCGTGGGCGCGGGCGCGCCTCAGGCAGGCCTCGGGGATCTGGTCCGGCCGCAGCCCGGCCCACAGCCGCAGCAGGACCGACCGCAGCCGCCGCCCCGCAGACCACGGCGCCGGGACGGGAACCAGAACGCGGGCGGGCAGCGGCAGGCGCATCACGCCGTCACCACCTTGAGCTGCCCGGCCGTGACCCGGCAGGAGAGGTGGGCCTCGCCGCCGCCCAGTTGCCCGGCGTGGCGGGTGTTCAGAAAGCCGCCCTGCCTCTGCGTGGGAAAGTCGGCCTTGAAGGCCCCCACCGTCATGTCGGCGTCCAACTGGACACTGCTGCCGGGCAAGAGGTGCAGGGCAGCGTTTCCGGCGTTGACCTCGACGCGGTGCTGGCCGCTGCGGAGCGTCCCGACCCACTTCAGGTTGCCGCCGTTCACGCTGGCATTCAGGGTGGACGCGTCCTCCAGCGTGAGGTTGCCCCCGTTGACACTGAGGTGGGTGGGGCCGTCCATCTCGCTGGCGGTCAGGTTGCCGCCGTTCACGTCGGCCTTCAGGCTGGCCGCGCGGCCCATGCGGAGGTTGCCGCCGTTCACGTCCGCGACCATCTCGCCGCCGAGGTCCGGCAGCGTGAGGTTGCCGCCGTCCACCCGCGCCCGCACGTGCCGGGGCACGAAAGGCACGCTCAGGATCGCCCGCAGCGAGGCCCAGTTCCCCTGATGGCGGCCGACCCGCTCGACCCGCCAGCCCTCCGGCCCCGCCGTGAGCCGCACTTCGCCCTCCTGGCTGGCGCTGAGCTGCGGGGCCGTGGTGGCCGCGTCGTGCACCACCGTCAGCGTGTAGCCGCTGACCTTGAGGATCAGGTCCGGCGGCGTGTCCCCCCCCGCGTCCGCCGTGGCGGGCGGGGGCGGGCTGGTCAGGGCCTCCGCCCCGGCCTCGCCCGCACTGCCTTCCAGCAACCCGGCGGCCTCCTCGGCGGTGAGTTTGCCCTCGGCCACCAGACGCTCGACCTGGGCACGGAAGCTCTCGTCCACATGTTCATTCATGCGCTCCTCCTTGCCTAAATAGAAACACGGAGATCACAGATTGTCAAGCGTGATTTGCCGTTATTACGGAGACTGGCGGGGCGGATGCGTCCCAGACGGCCTCCACAAGGCGCGAGCGTGGACGGCTTCATGTGTTTGTAAAACCCGGCTTGCCTTTCGCTGAGGTTGAACCGGCCCGCGTATTCTCGGGGGCATGACCTCTGCCTCGCCCGCCGTTCCGGACCTGACCCCCGCGCAGCGCACGGAGGTGGAACTTGTGGCGCGCGGCAAGCAGCCTAAAAGCCGGACCCTGCGCGAGCTGGGGCAGCCCGAGACGCCCGAGGCGGCCCACGCGTTGCTGCTGCGGCTGGGCCTGTGGGACGAGGCCCGCACGCCCTACGCCGACCGGCTGGGCGCGGCTCTGCAACCGGTGACGCTGGAGGTGCCGCCCTTTGCCGAGGAACCCCGGCTCGACCTGACGCACCTGCCCGCTTACGCCATCGACGACGAGGGCAACCGCGACCCCGACGACGCGGTGGGAATCGAGGCGCTGGGGGGCGGCCTGACCCGGCTGTGGGTCCACGTGGCCGACGTGGCGGCGCTGGCCCCGGCGGGCAGCCCGTTGGATGAGGAAGCGCGGGCGCGCGGGGCGACCCTCTACCTGCCCGACCAGACCATTGGGATGCTGCCCGACGCCCTGGTCGAGCGCAGCGGCCTGGGCCTGGCGGACACGTCCCCGGCGCTCTCGATCTCGCTGGACCTCGACCCGGACGGCAACGCGGACGCGGTGGACGTGCAGCTCACCACCGTGCGGGTGACCCGGCTGAGCTACCTGGAGGCCCAGCAGCGGCTGGAGGCGGGCGAGGAACCCTTCGTGACCCTGGCCCGCCTGGCCCGCGCCAGCCGCGAGCTGCGCGAGGCGGAAGGCGCCCTGTCCATCGACCTGCCGGAGGTGCGGGTCAAGGCGGGCGCGGACGGCGCCTCGGTCACGCCGCTGCCCAAGCCCGAGATGCGCTTCGTGGTGCAGGAATGCATGACGCTGGCAGGCTGGGCCGCCGCCATCTACGCCGACGACCACAGCCTCCCGCTGCCCTTCGCCACCCAGGACGCGCCCACCCGCGAGGTGCGCGGCGAGTCGCTGGGTGCCCAGTGGGCGCGGCGCAAGACGTTGGCGCGCACCCGCTTTCAGCCTGCGCCGGGGCCGCATCACGGCATGGGCCTCGACCTCTACGCGCAGGCGACCAGCCCGATGCGGCGGTACCTCGATCTGGTGGTTCACCAGCAGCTGCGGGCGCACCTGACCGGCACGCCGCTCCTCCCCGGCAAGGAGGTCGCCGCGCGGGTCGCGCAGGCCGTGATGAACGCCGACGCCACCCGCCAGGCCGAGCGCCTCAGCCGCAGACACCACACCCTGCGCTTCGTGGCGGCCCAGCCGGAGCGCGAGTGGGACGCGGTGGTCGTGGACCGGCGCGGCCCGGGGGCCACCCTGCTGATCCCCGACCTCGCCTTCGACCTGCCGCTGAGCACCCCGGCCCCGGTCGGCACAGCGCTGCGGGTGCGCCTGACGGACGTGAATCTCCCGGCCCTGACCGTGCGGGCCAGGGTCGTCTGAAGGCGGAAGCAAAACGCTGTCGGCGGGGACACCGTCGCACCCCATCCAAGCGCCAGAATCGGGTTCACCTTTCATTCATCTCTCGGCGGCTGTGTTTACACTGCCCTCCATGAACGGCGTGCCCACCGACATCGTGTCCCTCAGGATGAGCCACTGCCGAGCCGAACACGCCGCTTCCGGAGCGCAGTACCACCTCGCGGTGCTGCACTACCGCGCCTGCCTGGAGGCCGCCGAGCGCCGCGAGGACTGCCAGGCGGTCGAGTTCTTCGCGCTGAAGCTGGCCGCCTGCTACGAGCAGATGGGCCTGGCCGAAAAGGCCCGCCACTTCCGCGCGCTGGCCGGGGCGGGCGACACCTCGCTGCTGGGCTGACTGGGCGGGGTCGCCTTCGCCTGAGCGGGGCTGGGCCTGCTGGGCGGCGCGTCAGACCGCGCTCAACTTCGGGAGGCACAGTGGGAGCCATGCGCTTCCTGCTCCGGCCCCTGCTGCGCCGACTGCTGCCCCTGCTCGTGGCTTCCCTGGGCGCGGCGGGCGCCGCGACCCTCTCGCTCTCGCCCGGGCAGACGGGCAGGCTGGGGGACTTTACCCTGACGCTGCTGCGGGTGCAGGACAGCCGCTGCCGCCCGGAGGTGCAGTGCGTCCAGGCGGGCGACGTGCGGGCGTCGGTGCTCGTGCGCCGGGGAGAGCGGCTTGCGCTGCTGCGGCTGACGCTGCCCGCGCCTCTCGTCACGTCAGCTCTTGACGGCTAGTTTCTCCCCGTACGGCTGGAGGACGCCACCTTTGGCCGCCCGCCGCGCCTGACCTTCGGCGAGTGGCCGCGCTGAAGGGTCCCCCCGCTCCCCTTCCGGCCCTGGACCCTCTGTTTTAATGGCGGCTATGCGTCACTTCTCCCCCAGCGACCCCACGCCCCGCGACCTGGGTTTTGCCATGCCGCCCGAGTGGGCCGCGCACGCCGCGACCTGGATGAGCTGGCCCGCTAACGACGACCTGTGGTTCGGCCACCTCGCCGGGGTGCGGGAGGAATACGCGGAGCTGGTGCGGACCATCGCCCGCTTCGAACCGGTCGAGCTGCTGGTGCGCGACGAGGAGAGCGAGGCCGACGCGCGGAAGCGGCTGGGCGACCTCGCCGCGTTCGCCTTTCCGGTCACCCTGCACCGCGTGCCCCTCGACGACGTGTGGGTCCGGGACAACGGCCCGATCTTCGTGCGGGACGCCGGGGGCCGGGTGTCGCTGGTGAACTGGCGCTTCAACGCCTGGGGCGGCAAGTTCGAGTGGCAGCACGACGACCGCGTCCCCGAGTACGTCGCCGCGCACCTGCGGCTCCCCCACTGGGACCGCCCCGAGGTGCTCGAAGGCGGCGGCCTGGAGGTCAACGGCGCGGGCGTGGGCCTGACCACGCGGTCGTGCCTGCTGACCCCGACGCGCAATCCCGGCCTGACCGAGCTGGACTACGCCGGGCGGCTGCGGGAGACCCTGGGGGTCGAAAAGCTGCTGTGGCTGGACGGCGGCCTGGAAAACGACCACACCGACGGCCACATCGACACCATCACCCGCTTCACGGACGAGCAGACGGTCGTCACCAGCGTGGCCGGGGACGAGGCGGACGCCAACCACCCCGTGATGGCGAAGAATCTGGCCGAGCTGCGCGGCATGACCGACCGGCACGGCCAGCCTTTCCGGGTCGTGGAGCTGCCCCTCCCCGCGACCCGGCTGGAGGGCGCGGAGGGAAGGTTGCCGCCCACCTACGCGAACTTCTACATCGGCAACGGGTTCGTGGTGGTGCCGCTGTACGGCGACCCCAACGACGCCCGCGCGCTGGAGGTGCTGCGGCCCCTTTTTCCCGGCCGCGAGGTGATCGGGCTGTCCAGCCGCAAGATCATCGAGGGCGGCGGGTCCTTTCACTGCATGACCCAGCAGCAGCCTGCCGGAACGCTGTGGACCGGGGAGTAACCCCGCTGGGCGGCGGCTACCAGGCCCGCCCGATCACGCTAGACACCTACCGCGACGCCTGCGCCCGGCTGGAGGGGCGCATCTTCGGCGGAACCTGGCTCTACGCTTTCGACCCGCCCGCCAAGGCGCCGCCGCCGCTGGGCGAGAGCTTCCAGTGGGGCCTGTACCACGGTCAGGACCTGATCGGCTGGCACCACGCCCACCAGCGGGACGAGCGGACGGTCTATATGGCCGACACCGGCCTGCTGCCCGAGCACCAGGGGCGCGGCGTGTATACCCGCCTGCTGCCGCACCTGCTGGACGCCTTCCACGCGGCGGGCTACACCCTGGTCACCAGCCGCCACCGGGCGACCAACAACCGGGTGATCGTGCCCAAGCTGCGGGCGGGGTTTTTCGTTCAGGGCCTGAACCTCTACGAGGGCGGCCTGAACGTGGCGCTGACGCTGAGCCTGGACCCTGCGTACCGCGAGGCGATGCACGTCCGCAGCGGGCTGAGGCAGGCGACGGGCGAGGCGGCGAGGCGGCTGGGCCTGCGGGTCGCGGGACCGCCGGAGCGGGCCGGGCCGGAGGTGCCCCGGCTGCCCCTGCCCCCCGCCGAGGGCGAGGACCTGGACCTGGGGGGCGGGTACACCCTGCGGCGCGTGTCCAATGCGGTGTACCGCGAGATCTACGCGCGGCTGGAGGACGCCGCCTACGACACGGTGACGTTCGACTGGGGCGAGACGCCGGGGCTGACCCGGCCCGGGCACCCGGCTTTCGCGTGGCTGATCGGCCACGCGGGAGAGGTCGTGGGCTGGCACTCGGCGCGGCAGTGGGACGAGCGCACCCTCTACATGAGCAACACGGCCCTGCTGCCCGCCCACCGGGGCCGGGGACTGTACACCCGTCTGCTGCCCGCCCTGCTCGCCACCTTCGAGGGCGAGGGCTACACGCTGATTCGCAGCCACCACCACGCCACCAACAACGCCGTGCTGGTGCCCAAACTGCGCGCGGGCTTTCGCCTGCAAGGGCTGGAGGTCAACCACCACGGCGTCATGGCGGTGCTGGTCTACAGCTTCGGCGGCCCGTACCGCGAGTACATGGACCTTCGCAGCGGGTTGATGGGCCCCAAAGGTGAGGTGGCCCGCCGCCTGGGCCTGGATTTGAGCGAGGATGAGGCATGACCCCCACGCCCCCCAAGCAGGCGCCCCAGCACGTGAGCCTGGCCGTGATCCAGATGCACATGTCCAGCCAGCTCGAAGACAACGTGGCCCGCGCCGAGGCCCATGTCCGCGAGGCGGCCCGGCAGGGCGCGCAGGTCGTGCTGCTGCCCGAGCTGTTCGAGAACCTGTACTTTTGCCAGGTCGAGCGCGAGGACTACTTCGCGTTGAGCCATCCCCTGGAGGGGCATCCCTTTATCGGGCGCTTTCAGAATCTGGCCTCTGAGCTTGGCGTGGTGCTGCCCCTCTCGTACTTCGAGCAGGCGGGGCAGGCGCACTACAACTCGCTGGTGTGCATCGACGCCGACGGCACGGTGCTGGGCAACTACCGCAAGACCCACATCCCCGACGGCCCCGGCTACGAGGAGAAGTACTACTTCGCCCCCGGCGACACCGGCTTCAAGGTCTGGCCGACCCGCTTCGGGCGCGTGGGCGTGGGCATCTGCTGGGACCAGTGGTACCCCGAAACCGCCCGCGCGATGATGCTGCTGAACGCCGACTTCCTGCTGTATCCCACCGCCATCGGCAGTGAGCCTGCCGAGGTCGAGACGCCCAACACCTACCAGATGTGGCAGCGGGCGATGGTCGGGCACGCGGTGAGCAACTCGACCTACGTCGGTTCCAGCAACCGCATCGGCACCGAGCGGGTGGGGGACCTGGAGCAGACCTACTACGGCCACTCCTTCATCTCCGACTACACGGGCGAGATCGTGGCCGAACTGGGCGAGACCGAGGAGGGGCCGCTGCTGCATACCCTCGACCTGGTGGAAGCAAGAAAATTCCGCGCAGGGATGGGCTTTTTCCGCGACCGCCGCCCCGAGCTGTACGGCGCGCTGCTGACGACGGACGGGGTGACCCGGCGGGGCTGAGGAGAGAGAAGGACGGCTCAGCGATCTGGCCGATGCTTTCCCGACTCTCCCTTTCCTACCCTGTCTTATGGACGAAGCCGCATTGAACGGGATAGGGGCTTATTACGGGCAGGACCGGGAACACCTTCGACTGAGCCGGGGCAGCAACCAGTTGGAATTCGAGCGGACGCAGGAACTCGTTTCGCGCTGGCTGCCCTCGCCTCCGGCGACGGTCCTCGATGTGGGCGGCGGGACCGGCCCCTATGCCCGTTGGCTGCTCTCACGCGGGTATGCGGTGCATCTGCTGGACGTGGTGCCCCTGCACATCGAACGGGTCCGCGCCGACCCCAGCTTGGACGCGCTGGCCTCAGCCAATGTGGGCGACGCCCGCGCCCTGCCTTACCCGGACGCTTCCGCCGACGCCGCGCTTCTGCTGGGGCCGCTGTACCACCTGACCCGGCGCGAGGACCGGCTGCTCGCGCTGCGGGAAGTGCGGCGGTGCCTGAAGCCGGGAGGCGTCCTTCTCGCCGCCTGCATCACCCGCACGGCCAGCACACTCGACGGGCTGTTGGCGGGACTGGACGCCGACGAGCGCTTCCGGCAGATGCGGGACCAGACGCTGGAGAGCGGCCTGCACGATCCACCAGACGCCGCGCAGGGCTGGTTTACCCGTGCCTACTTCCACCGACCAGAAGAATTGCGGCAGGAGCTGGAGGAAGCCGGGTTCAGCGGTGTGCGGCTCTACGCGATAGAAGGGCTGGGCAATCTCGTCCCGGACTTCGAGGCCCGTTGGAACGACCCCGAGCAGCGTGGGCGTCTGCTGGACGCGGTGCGGCGTACCGAGGAGGACCCTTCCCTCTTCGGCATCAGCGCCCACCTGCTGGCGGTCGGCTCGAATCCCGCGTAACTCGCCATTCGGCCGACGCGCTCCTAGAGTCGCCGCCCTACCTTGGTCAGATGCCCCACCGTCCCCATTCCCGCGAGTGGTATGCCCGCCTGGCCCGTGAACTGGGCGGGTACCGCCATCCCTGGACCCGCGAGCTGGACGGCCCCGACCCCGAACTGACCTTTGACGCCCTGCTGCAAGGGCGGCTGGGGCCGGGGGTGCGGGTGCTGGAGGCGGGCTGCGGCCACGGCCCCGACGCGGCTCGCTTTGGGGGCGAGGTTGGGCGCTGGATGGCCTACGACCGGGTGCCGGAACTGCTGGCGCAGGCCCGAGTGAACGCGCCCCACGCCGAGTTCCACCTCTGGGACGGCAAGGGCGCGGTGCCCGACGCGCTGCGCGGCCCCTTCGACCTGATCGTGTCGCGCCGGGGGCCGACGGGCGTGATCTTGCGATTGCCCGAACTCGCCGCGCCGGGTGCCCGGTTCCTGTACGTGGGGCCGAGGCTGGAGGTGCCCCAGGTGCCGGAGCGTCTGCGCGGGGTCGGCTGGGACCTGCTGGGCGAGTGGCGCGTGTCCGTGCGGGCCTGGGCACCGACCCTGTCGGACTGGGCGACCCGCTGCGCGTGAATGGAGGAAGAGGCGAGGCTGGAGGAGTGGGAGGCGCGGGCCACCCCACGCGGCCTGAGCTACCGCGAGGAGCGGTATGTGGTGCTCGCCGGGGCGTCGTAACTCGCCCCCGTGAACGTCAACCCCTGCGCGGGCACGTTCGCCCCCGCCCGCGCCCGCTCGCGCCCGGCGAGGATGGCGGGCACGTCCTCCCCGCGCAGCTTGCCCTGTCCCACCAGCAGCAGGGTGCCCACCAGCCCGCGCACCATGTGGCGCAGGAAGCTCTCGCCCGCGACCTGAACCTCCCAGACCTGTCCGCCGTGGACCTGGGGACCGGGCCGAACCGAGAGCGCCCGCAGCTCACGCACCGTCTGCCGGTCTTCCTGGGTGGCGAAGGCGGCGAAGTCGTGGGTGCCGATCAGCGGGAGGGCGGCGGCGTTCATGGCGTCCACGTCCAGCGGCCCCGGCACATGCAGGGCGCGGCCCGCCCACAGCGGATGGCGTTGCGGAGCCGCCAGCAGCCGGTAGCTGTAGCGCCGCTCGGTGCAGGAGAAGCGGGCGTGGAAGCCGGGAGGGGCCTGCTCCGCCTCCAGCACAGCCACGGCGGGCGGCAGCTGGCCGTTGAGCGCGCGGGCGAGTTTGGTCGGGGGAACGCGGAAAGCCTGCGGCACGTCGATGTGGGCGGGCATCGCCTCGGCGTGGACTCCGGCGTCGGTGCGTCCGGCGGCGACCGGGCGGAACACCCCCTCCCCCCCCAGTGTGGTGAAGGCCACATGCAGCGTGTCCTGCACGCTCGGCGCGTGGGGCTGAGACTGCCATCCGGCCAGGTCCTTGCCGTCCCAGGCGAGCAGCAGGCGCAGGCGCACGAAGCCGGGCGGGGGGGCGTAGCTGGGCCGGGGGAGCATGGGCGCAGGCTAGCGCCGGGGCGCCTCCTCACCCAAAGGGCCGGGTGCCCCCCTTATGCTCGGTGACGTGAACCCCGTTCTCATCCGGCGCTCCTCGGGAGTCTCCCGGCCTCTGGCGGCGCGGCGCGGCCTGCTCGCGGCGGCGCTGCTGGTGGGCGCCCTGCTGGCTCCCGCCGCCGGGGCGGCCAGCAGCTACCGCATCCGCCCCGGCGACAACCTGACCGTGATCGCCGCGCGGGCGGGCGTGAGCCTCTCGGCGCTGCGGGCCGCCAACCCCGGCCTGCGCAACGCCAATCAGGTGCAGGCGGGCCGGGTGCTGCGGGTTCCCGACCGCCAATTGCCTGCCCGCACGTACCGGGTCCGCAGCGGGGAGAACCTGACCGTGATCGCGCGGCGCCACGGCCTGACGCTCTCGGGGCTGCTGAACGCCAATCCGCAGTACCGGGGCGGCCGGGTGGTCCGCATCGGCGCCACCCTGAAGATTCCGGCGCGCCGGGTGGCGGCCCGCACTGCCCCGGCCCGCAGCGGCGGCGCGGCGACCGTGCGGGCCGCTTCTATCCGGGTCAGCGCGGCTCCCGCCTCCTCGGCGGGGTGGCTGTGGCCGGTGCGGGGGTACGCCGCCGTGAGCAGCGACTTCGGCCCGCGCGTGCTGGAGGGCGAGCGCGAGATGCACTACGGGGTGGACATCGTGGCTCCGCACGGCTCGCCGGTCCGGGCGGCCCGCTCCGGGCGGGTCATCGAGTCGCGCGCCGACTTCGAGCGAGGCTGGGGCTGGACGGTCGTGATCGAGCATCCGGACGGCTGGATCACCCGCTATGCCCACCTCAGCGCCAACCTGATCCGGGCCGGCGAGCCGGTCGCGCAGGGTCAGGTGATCGGCCGGGTGGGCAACACCGGCCGCAGCACCGGCACCCACCTGCATTTCGGCACCTACCTGCGCTGGAATCCCAAAGACCCCCTGAGCCTCTACGAGTGACCCCCGGCCACGCCCCGCCTCCCCTGCGGGTGCATTACGCCGAGGCGAAGGGGGAGACGGCCGAGCGCGACCTCGCGGCCTTGCTGCGGGCGCTGCCCGCTCTGCCAGGCTTCCTGGGCGCCGAGCTGCTCGTCAGCCCCGCGCAGCCCGGCCTGGCCCTGGTCGCCAGCCGCTGGTCGGGCGAGGTGCCGCCGCTGCCGCTGCCGGGGGGCGTGCGGGCCTGGGTCTTTGAGGTGCGCCAAGCGCTGTGAGGTCGCCTACCCAAGACTCTTCATCTCACCCTTGCTTTCCGATGCCCATCGGCTTACGATGCCACCACATCGCCAGGCGATGCCTGAAGCTCCGCTTTCCGGTGGGGTGCTCAGGGAAAGGAACGTGCATGGACGCCCAGCAGCTCAAAGGCCACCTCGACCTGCTTTTGCTCGCCAGCCTCGAACACGCGCCGCGCTACGGCGGACAGATTATCGCCGACGTGCAGGCCAGCACGGACGGGTATTTCAGCTTGCGGGAAGGAACCCTGTACCCGGCGCTGCACCGGCTGGAAAGGGCCGGGTGGATCAGGGGGGAGTTTCAGGTGCTGCCGCGCGGCGGCTCGCCCGTCAAGGTCTATGCCCTCACGCCGGGCGGGCGGGACGAACTGAGCGCCCAGCGCGAGCGCTACGAACGCTTCAGCGCCGCCGTGCGCGGCGTGATCGGGCGACCGGCATGAGTGACCGCGACACCGAACGTTACCTCGACCGGGCCACCCGTGGCCTGTGGGGTCAGGCCCGCCGGGACGCCCGGCTGGAACTGCGCGGCGCCGTCGAGGACAAGGTCTACCGCTTTTCCCTGCTGGGCCTCGACGGGCCGGAGGCCGTGCAGGCCGCCCTGCGCGACCTGGGCAGCCCGCACGCCATCGCCCGCGACCTGAGCCGGGTTCACAGCCTGCCCCACGCGGCCCGCGCGGCGCTGCTCGCCGGGGTCGCTGGCCTGCTGGGGGTGCAGGCGCTGGCGCAGGTGCCGACGGTGCGGGCCATTGCGGAACGTCAAACGGAGGAGTGCCGCCCCCTCAGCCCCGCCGCTCGGCAAACCCTGACCGCCCAGCAACGGCAAACTTACGACGCCTTCGTACAATCCAAGGGCGGTCCTGAAGGTGCAGTGGCGTGGTGTCAGCAGCAGGTGGACCAGCGAAGTGACCTGCTGAGCCTGAAGGACATCGTCGTGGCCCTTGAGGCAGGTGGTGTCCAGGTCGACATGCTGGACGGCGTGGAGGGCTACCTGATCCTGTCTTTCCCTGGCGGCAAGAACACCCAGGGCCTGGACCTGAGCCACAGCCTGAAACAGGTCGGCGGGCAGGCCTACGTCTCAAAGCTGGTGCTGCTGGGTCGTCTGCGCCAGTCCGTGACGAAGGTGCCTCTGAGACTTGAAGGGCTGGTCAACCCGGTATTGCAGCTTGGCCCCGCGAAACTTCAACTCGGCACGCCGTCCACGCCCGTCCTTGCCACAGATATCTACGCCTTCCCGGTGCTGGAAGACCTGGAATACCTCCTGAAGGAGGTCGCGCCCCACGACCTGCCGGTCAGGTTCGCCGTTCTTCCTGAGAACAAGGACTATCTCGGCCCCGTCCAGGCCCTGAACTTGTCCGCGCCGGACGGCACCCTGTACGCCCTCGTGAGCAACGAACTTCTGACACTTCAGCAGCCTCTCCCGAATTGCGTTTGCGACTGGTTTTCGCTCAGCGTTCGCCGCGTACAGAATGAACGGATTCAGGTTCCCAACAGGTCCGGCTCCACGCGAGAGTTCCGCATCGTGAGCAGTCCTGCCGAATTGCTGACGGCCACCCAGCGCAAAGAAGCGGCCCTCCTTGTCTACCGCCTCGACCCCAGCGACCTCCGTAACCTCAAGCTGACTCCGGTGCCTGCCGGGCAGGTCCGCCTGACACCTTCCCGACCCTGATCTATACCTCCGGCACGTACCCCGCGACCTCGTCCAGCAGGTCGCGGGCGGTCAGGTCGAGGCGCACGGGGGTCACGCTGACGTACCCGGCGTGCACCGCGCCATAGTCGGTGTTCAGGTCGTGGGCGTCGGGGGCCTGGCTCTGGCCCGCGACCCAGTGGTATTCGCGGCCTTCCGGGTCCTGGCGGGTCACGATGGAATCTTCCCAGCGGTGCTCGCCCACCCGGGTCACCCGCACGCCGCGCGCCGGACGGGCCGGAAAGTTGACGTTGAGCAGCACGCGCGGCGGCAGCCCCTGTTCGAGCACCTCGCGCGCCAGCCGCGCGGCGTAGGCCGCCGCCGCCGTGAAGCTGTACTCGCCCTCGGGGCTGCCCTGCTGGCTCAGGGCGATGGCGGGAATGCCCAGCGCCAGCCCCTCGATGGCCGCCGCGACCGTGCCGGAGTGCGTCAGGTCGTCTCCCAGATTCGGTCCCAGGTTGATGCCGCTGACCACCAGGTCGGGGGTCCCCAGCAGATGTACCCCCAGCACCACGCAGTCGGCGGGCGTGCCGTCCACCCGGTACGCGGGCATGGCCCCGAAACCCGCCGACGCCGTGTGCTTGAAGCGCAGCGGGCGGCGAATGGTGATGCCGTGCCCCACCGCCGACTGCTCCACGTCGGGCGCGACGACCACCACCTCGCCCACGTCGGCCAGGGCCAGCGCCAGCGCCTTGATGCCGGGCGAGAAGATGCCGTCGTCGTTGGCGACCAGCAGTCGCGGGCGACCCGTCAGAGGCTGGGAAGTCATAGCGCCTCAGGGTAGCGCGTGGCCCCCCAGACCCCTGGGCCGGGCCCAGGAGCCTGCCCCGCGCTGGGCCGCGCCGAGAGCTGAAACTGCGCCGAGACTGGGCAACCGAGATTGGGCAACTTAGCCCCCGGTCTCCCCGGCGCCGGGCTACCATGAGGGCAGCTTATGATGCGATTAAAGCTCTTTTCTCACAGGCGCCCGTGTCGCGGCGGCCCGGCGTGGCGCGTGTGACCCGGCCGCTGCGTCTCTTGCTGGTCGACGACAGCTTCATGGACCGCCACCTGGCCGAGGAGGTCTTTGCCGACTACGCCCAGCTGTGCCGGGTGAGCACCGTCGCCAGCGGACAGGCGGCCCTCGATACCCTGCTGGCGCCGGGCGCGACCTTGCCCGACGTGGTGCTGCTGGACATCAACATGCCGGGCATGTCGGGCTTCGAGGTGCTGAGCGCCATGAAGGCCCACCCCCAGCTGGTGCAGATTCCGGTGGTGATGCTGACCACCTCCAACCACGACCAGGACATCACCCGGGCCTATACCCTGCATGCCAGCTCGTACCTGATCAAGTCGGTGAACTTTCAGGAGTTCGTGGCCCAGGTCGAGGGCTTCTTGGAGTTCTGGACCAAGACCCGCCTGACCTCCTGGCCCGAAGCGACCGCCTGACCCCGGCGGGCGCGCCCGCTGAACAGGTCCGCTGCCGTACTGTAAGGCCATGACGGTGTCGCCCAGCGGAGCCAGACCTTGAGAAGTGCAGGCTTCAACCTGCTGCTGGCGCTGGTCTGGGCGCTGTTTCTGGGCGAAGTCAGCCTGCGGTCGCTGGCGCTGGGCTTCTTGATCGGCTTCGTGATTCTGGCGCTGTTTCGCCGGGCGCTGGGGGCCACCCCCTATGTCCGCAGCGTGCTGGGGGCGCTGGCGCTCACCGGGTATTTCCTGTGGGAACTGGTGCGCGCCAACCTGCATATGGCGCTGCTGGCCCTGCGCGCCCACCCGCGCCTGAACCCGCTGATCGTGGGCGTGCCGCTGCGGCTGGAAGGCGACGTGCCGCTGACCCTGCTCGCCTCGCTGACGGGGCTTTTGCCGGGCACGGTGGCGCTGGGCTTCTCCCCCGACCGCCGGGTGCTGTATGTCCACGCGCTGGGCATGGACGACGCCCGCGCGGCGCGGGCCAGCGTGCTGGCGGTCGAGCGGCGGCTGCTGCGCCTGACCGGCGGTTCCGGCGCCGAGGAGGCTACTCCGCGCCCTCCTCGGCGCTGACCCGGCCCTCGGCCTTGGCCTTGGTGGCGCGCTCGGCCCGCGCCACCTCCTGCTCGGCGATGTGGCGCTGCTCGGTGTCGTGCTCGAACAGTTCGCGCCGGGCGCGGATCTTGGCCTCCGGCTGCTGGAGGTCACCCCCGCTGCCCTTGTGCACCTGCTGAAAAAACACCAGCGCCCCGCCGGCCAGCGCCAGCGCCCCGGCGAAGTACAGCGTCTCCAGCGGCTCTTCCCAGCGGATGAAGTGCTCCAGAAAGGTCACGCCCAGAATCACGATTACCACCGAGATGACCTTTTGCTCCAGGTCCGACAGGCTCTCGACCCCCAGCGCCGAGGTCAGGTTGAGCGGCGTGATAAAGAGCGAGTACAGCCCCACCCCGATCAGGTAAAAGACCACCGCCTTGAGCATGGTGCCCACGACCTCCAGAAACTCGACCGCCAGCGTGCTCGACTGGCTGGTGATGCCGCGCTCGAAGGTCTCGCGCCAGGTCTCGTAGATGGTCGTCAGCGCGAGCAGCGTGCCTTGCAAAAACAGGCTGAAGGCAACCAGCAGCACGGCGATCACGGCGATCAACACCACGAAGCGCGTGCGGCCGATCAGGTCACTGAACCACTCGCGCTTGGAGGGTTCTTCGGCAGGTTGGGACCGGGTGCGGGTCATGGCTGCCATCATGCCCGCCCCGCTCTGCCCGGTGCTGTATCCCTGAAGAGAATCGCTTCCCCCATGTGTGGCTCCGGCCCCCGCCCGGCCCGCTCCACGTCGCGGGGCGGCCCCGCTGGACTGCCCGCGTGATGCCGGGTCACCGCTTTTTCCCCGGCCTGCTGCCCCGGCTGTTCGGCGCCGGGTACCTGCGGCCCCAGACGGTGCCGGAGGCCCCCGAACGGCTCAGGCAGGGAAAGGAGCTGGGCCTGCGGGCGGAGGACGGGGGTAGGGCCGACCCAGCTGAGGACCCAGCTGAGGACCCAGCCGAGGCCCTGGCCGAAGCCGTGCTGCGCCTCCACATCGAACGCACCGTGCAGACCATTCGCGGGGCGGAGGTGCTGCGCGGGCTGTGCCCGACCTGCTGGTGGTCGGCGGGCGCCACGACAGCGCCACCGGAGCGGTGGATTTCTTCGCGGAGGCGCCCGGCGCCGGGCAGACCTGACGGCGGGCAGGCCTGACGACTTCGGCGTGGCCGCCTCCCGCCACCTGACCGCTCGTTCGGGGACGTTCGCCGCCGCGCGGAGCCGTACCCTGGAGGCATGACGGCTTCCGCCCCTGCGCCCGCCCCGGCGTCTTCCACAGTCACGCCGCGCGAGCAGCTGCTCAACCGCATCCAGAAGGACATTCCCATCGTGCAGCGGCCCTACCGCGCCCTGGCCGAGGAGGTCGGGCTGACCGAGCAGGAGGCGCTGGCGATCCTGCGCGAGGTGAAGGCGGATGGCGTGCTGCGGCAGGTCAGCGCGATCTTCGACACCCGGACCCTGGGCTACCAGTCCAGCCTCGTCGCCGCCGAGTACGCCGAGGACCAGCTTGACGCCGGGGCCGAGGTCGTCAACGGGCACCCCGGCGTGAGCCACAACTACAAGCGCAACCACAGCTTCAACCTGTGGTACACCATCGCCGTGCCGCCCGAGAGTGACCTCCAGGCGCACGTGCAAAAGCTGCACGAGCTGAGCGGCGCCAAGGTCACGCGCCTGATGCCCACCCTGCACCTGTTCAAGATCGGCGTGGAGTTCGACATGACCGGCAAGGAGGACTGGAACGCCAAGGCCGCGCCCCAGTACACCAACGCCGACCGCAACCTGGGCTACGCGGTCACCGACCTCGACCGGGCCTTTGTCGTGGAGTTCCAGAAAGACCTGCCCGTGACGGAAGAACCCTACGCGGACGCCTGCGCCGCGCTGGGCCTAACCATCGACGAGGTGGCCGCGCACGCCCAGAAGATGAAGGCCGCCGGAGCGCTGCGGCGCGTCTCGGCGGTGTTCCGGCACCAGAAGGCGGGGTTTACCTTCAACGCGATGGGCGTGTGGGCCGTGCCGCAGGAGCAGGTGGCCGAGGTGGGGCGCCAGATGGCCGAGTTCAAGGCTGTTAGCCACTGTTACCTGCGCCCGACTTACCCCGAGTGGCCCTACACCATCTTCACGATGGTCCACGGCCGCTCCAAGGAAGAAGCCTTCGGCAAGATCGCGGCCATCGAGCAGGAGGTCGCGCCCGGCGTCGAGCACGCGATCCTGTACTCGACCAAGGAGTACAAGAAGGTCCGGTTGGAGTTCTACCAGCCCGAGTTCTATGCGTGGGAGCGGGAGAATCTGGGCACCCAGGCTTGAGGGCAGGGGCCAAGGGAAAGGGCGCTGAAGCTTTGGCCGCAGCGCCCTTTCCAGTCTTTGGCTGATCCTCAGCCGCCGACGACCGTGCCCCCGTTGGGGTGCAGGACCTGCCCGGAGAAGTACGAGGAGTCGTCCGACGCCAGGAACACGTAGGCGGGCGCCACCTCGGCAGGCTGACCGGGGCGGCCCAGGGGCGTCTCGCCCCAGTCGCTCGCCAGCTTGTCCTCGCTGATGGTGGCGGGAATCAAGGGCGTCCAGATCGGGCCGGGAGCCACGGCGTTCACGCGGATCTTCTTTTCCGCGAGGTTCTGGCTGAGGCTGCGGGTAAAGGCCACGATGGCGCCCTTGGTCGAGGCGTAGTCCATCAGCTCCGGGCTGCCCTTGTAGGCGGTGATGCTGGTCGTGTTGATGATGACCGAGCCTTCTTTCAGGTGCGGCATCGCGGCCTGCGTCAGGTAGAACATCCCGAAGATGTTGGTACGGAAGGTGCGCTCCAGTTGCTCAGGCGTGATGTTAGTGATGCTCTTTTGCTCGTGCTGCTCGGCGGCGTTGTTGACCAGGATATCGAGCTGGCCCAGTTGCTCGACCGTCTGCTCAACCGCCTGCCGGGCGAAGGCCACGTCCCCGATGTCGCCCGCGATGGCAACGGCCCGGCGGCCCTCGGCCTCCACCATCGCCACCGTGTCCTGCGCGTCCTGGTGCTCGTCGAGGTAAAGGATCGCCACGTCGGCGCCCTCGCGGGCGAAATGCACGGCGACCGCCCGCCCGATCCCGCTGTCGCCCCCGGTGATCAGAGCGACCTTGCCCTCCAGCTTGCCGCTGCCCCGGTAGTCCTCGCGGATGACGACTGGCTGGACGTTCATCTCGGCCTCGCTGCCGGGCTGGGTGCCCTGCGTCTCGACGGGCGTTTCCTGCGGGTAGTCCCCGGTGGAGGCGGTTTCGGGTTTGTCGTTCTGGCCCTTTCCGGAATTGGTCATGGCGGCACTCTCACACGCCCTGCCCCCGAGCCGCGCCCCCCAGCTCACATCTTTCAGGAGGTGTAAAGGCCGCGCTGAGAGGACAGGCCACTTGACAGATGTATTGCGTATACATAACGTACTGTCATGGGGGGAAAACAGCAGGAAGACGCCCGCTTGCACAATCGGTTGGCGGCCCTGCGTGCCGAACGTGGCCTCTCACGGAGCCAACTGGCTGCTGCTGTCGGCGTGAACCCTCAGTCGGTCGGCTTTATCGAGCGGGGGGATTACGGCCCCAGCTTGGTCCTCGCCTTGAAGATCGCCGCTGTGTTCGAGCTGCCGGTCGAGGCGGTCTTCTCCCTCGCGCCGCTGCCGCCGCTGAGCGCGCAGGTCTACGGCAAAGACAGCAAAAAGGAGCTTGTATGACGCTGACTGCCCCCGCCTACAGCCGCACCCAGCCGCTGACCAGAAGGCGCCGCCTCGCTGCCGTGTTGGGCATGAGCGTTCTGCTCGCCCAAATTTTCCTGCCGGGAATGGATTCCACCCGCTGGGCGGGCGTCTGGCCGCTGCTGCTGCTACCGGGGATCGCGTTTCGCCTGCACGGCCTGACCTCGCGGGCCTGGGTCTGGAACCGCCTCTTTCGCCGGACAGAGCAGCTGGACGAATACGAGACCCACGCCCGCAACGCCTTTGTCGCCCGTGCCTATGCCGTCTCCGGACCGCTGCTATGGGCAAGTTTCGCGGCGTTCCTGCTGGGGGGCGGTCTGCTCCGTACGGTCCCGGCGCTGAACCCCTTTGCCGGGGCCAACGTGGAGGTTGCCACGGCGCTGTTCATCGTCGTGGTCGTCAGCCTGTTCGACGCCCTGCCGCGCATCGTGGCGGCGTTGAACGAACCGGAAGCGGATTGAGGCGAATGATTGAGCGGCGCCCACCTTCCCGAGCGGGGGTAGGCGCCGCTCACGTCTGAAGTTACAACACGCCTTGGACCACCTTCACCACGTTCTCGACGTTGAAGCCAAACTTCTCCATCAGCACGCTGGCGGGCGCCGACGCGCCGAAGGTGTCCATGCCGATCACGGCGCCGCCTTCGCCGACCCACTCGTACCAGGGCGACTTGCTGGCGGCCTCGATGGCGACCCGGGGAACGCCGGGCGTGAGGACCGAGTCACGGTAGGAGCGGTCCTGCTCACGGAAGACCTCCATGCAGGGCATCGAGACGACGCGCGCCTGCGTTCCGGCCGCCGCCAGCGCCTCCGCCGCGTCCAGCGCGAGGCTGACCTCCGAGCCGGAGGCGACCAGCACGACCGCCGCGTTCTCGGCGTCGCGGATCACGTAGGCGCCCTTTTTCACCCCTTCGATGTTGCGCGGCAGCACCGGCAGGTCCTGGCGGGAGAGGGCCAGCGCGGTCGGTCCCTTGCCGTATTCCAGCGCCATCAGCCAGGCGGCGGCCGTCTCGTTGGCGTCGGCGGGGCGGATGACGTGGGCACCTGGCACGGCGCGCAGCATGGCGAGCTGCTCGATAGGCTGGTGGGTGGGGCCGTCCTCGCCCAGCCCGATGGAGTCGTGGGTCAGCACGTAGGTCACGGGCTGCATCTGGATCGCGGAGAGGCGGAAGGCGGGCTTGAGGTAGTCGGCGAACACCAGGAAGGTGCCGACGAGGGGACGCGGGCCGCCGTACAACGCCAGTCCGTTGGCGGCGGCGGCCATGCCGAACTCGCGCACCCCGAAGTAGACGTTGCGGCCCCCGTAGTGGCCGGGTTCCAGCGTGCCGCCGTCCTTGATGGTGGTCTTGGTGCTGCCCGACAGGTCCGCGCTGCCGCCCATCAGGCCGGGGACGACCCCCGCCAGCGCGTTGATGACCTCGCCGCTGGCATTGCGGGTGGCGACACCCTTGCCGCCGACCTCGAAGCTCGGCAGGGCGTCCGCGAGGTTCGCGGGCAGTTCGCGCTTGAGCAGGGCCAGGACCTCGGCGGCCAGCTCGGGGTGCTCGGCGGCGTAGCGGTCCAGCATCGTCTGCCACTCGGCCTCCTGCGCGGCGCCGCGTTCGCGGGCGTCCATATGAGTCCTGACCTCGTCCGGCACGGTGAAGGGCGGGAAGGTCCAGCCCAGCGCCGCTTTGGTCTCGGCCACGCCCTCCGCGCCCAGCGGCTCGCCGTGCGCCTTGGAGGTGCCCGCGCGGGGGCTGCCGAAGCCGATCACGGTGCGGACCTGGATCAGGGTGGGCTGGTCCGGGTTCTCGCGGGCCTGACGGATCGCGGCCTCGATCCCGTCCAGGTCGTTGCCGTCCTCCACGCGCAGCACCTCCCACCCGTAGGCGCGGTAGCGGGCGGCGGTGTCCTCGGACTCGGCCTTGTCGGTCGCGGTGTCGAGCTGCACCGCGTTGTCGTCGTGCAGCCAGATCAGCTTGCCGAGTTTCAGGTGCCCGGCCAGCGCCGCCGACTCGTGGTTGATCCCTTCCTGGAGGTCGCCGTCACCCAGGATGGAATAGACGTGGTTGCCAAAGACCGGGAAGCCGGGGCGGTTGTAGCGCGCGGCGAGGTGCGCCTCCGCCATCGCCATGCCCACCGACATCGCCGCGCCCTGGCCCAGCGGCCCGGTGGTCGCGTCCAGCCCCTTGGTGTGGAAGAACTCGGGGTGGCCGGGCGTCTTGGAGCCCCACTGCCGAAAGCGCCTCAGGTCCTCCAGCGGCATGTCGTAGCCGGTGAGGTGCAGCAGCGAGTAGATCAGCATGGAGGCGTGGCCCGCCGACAGCACGAAGCGGTCGCGGCCCGCCCACTCGGGGTTTTGCGGGTTGTGGCGCAAGAAGCGCTGCCACAGCACGTAGGCCATCGGGGAGGCGCCCAGCGGCGCGCCGGGGTGCCCGCTGTTGGCGGCCTGCACCGCGTCGATGGCGAGCGTCCGCATGGTGTTGACGCTGAGCTGTTCCACGCCCTGTTGGATGGCTGTCATGTCCGGCAGTGTAGCGGGCGGCCCCCCTGGCGCGGGAAACGGTGGGGGCCGCCCGGGTTGAGCAAAGACGCGCCCCCACCTCACGAATAGGGGGGGGCGCGGTCAGAGGAAAAGCTGCGGGGCCGTCAGGCTCCATCCGGTTCGGGAAACAGGCACAACCACGGCGCCTCCATTCCGGTAAGGGCAGAATACGCCCCAGCCGTAATCCTGTCAAGTGATTCCGTGAATGTAACTTGCTCATGAATTGCAGGGGGCCGGGCTGGATGCCGCCCGGCAGCGCAAACGCCCCGCCAGCGAGGGGCGCATATGCAGCCCTACGCCATTCGGCCTAGGGTCAGGATTGGCGCCCTGCTGCCCGGTCGCGGCAGGATGGCGGCATGAGCGCCGCTTCCGCTGTCCCCGTCCGCCCGGCCCGGCCCCACGACGCTTTTCTCGCCGTGCTGCTGAACAATTCGTCGCAGGAGCCGCACTTTCACGGCACGGCGGCGCGGCTGGCGGGGGCGCTGGAGGGCGAGGCCCACGGCTCCGTGGTGGCCGAAACGGCGGGTCGCCTGACGGGCCTGGGCACGCTCTGGCTGCCGGACTTCCACCCCACCCACGCCTGGGTGGGCCTGCACCTGCACCCCGACCACCGCGCGGACGGCACCCCGGCGGCGCTGCTGGAGGCGCTCGCCGCGCAGGCCCGCGCCGCCGGGCGGGAGCGGCTGTGGGCCAGCGTCCGCACGGATTACCTGCCGAGCTGGCCCGACCTGCCCGCGCTGGGCTTCCGTAAGGTGCACCGCACCTTCGGCGGGGGGTTCCACCTGCGCGGGTGGGCGGCGAACACCGCCCGGCTGGAGGCCGAACTGGAGCGGCAGGGCTACACCTTCACGCCCGCCGCCCCTTTCCGGGACGACCCCCGTCTGGGCACCCTGTACGCCCTGACCCGGGAGGACAAGGTCAACGCCGCGCCGACCATCCCGCCCGCCGCCGAGAGGCTGCCGGACGGGGACGCTCTCTGGGACGCCGCGTGGTTGGCCTGGCAGGGCGAGACGCTGGTGGGCCTCGCCCTGCCGGAGCGGTCGCGGCTGGCCGCCTGGAACGCCGTGTTGACCGTGCATCCGGGGCACCGCCGCCGGGGCCTGGCGACGGCGCTGCTGGCCCGGGTCGCGCGCCGCCTGCAAGCCCAGGACGTGCCCTTCCTGAACGTGGCGGGCAGCGGGCGGGACGCGGCGTACCTGGGCGTGTTGCGGCGGCTGGGCGCGCACCTCGAACCCGACTGGGTCGCCTGGGAACGGGACGTGTGATCGTCCGGTCCTTCCGGCAGGCCGACGCGCCCGCCGTCGCCCGGCTGGTCACGGCGAGTGTGCGGGGGCAGTGGAGCTATACGCCGCAGCAGTTCCGCGAATCCAGCGACCTGCTGCGGGTGCGCCTCGTCGCCGAGCGCGGGAGCGAGGTGGTGGCCACCGCCCACCTCTCCCCCTTCGGCCCCGGCGCGCCGGACGCGCTGCGCCTCGACCTGGCGGGCGACCCGGCGGCCTTCTTGGCACTGTACCTCGCGGAGTGGGCGCGGAGGCCGCCCGGCTTCACCCGGCTGCTGGGGGTCACCCGCGAGGACTGGCCGGAGGCCGGGGCCTTCTTTCAGGTGGCGGGCTTTCGCAACGCCTGGCAGTCGTGGGGGGCGCACCTGGGGCTGCGTGACTTCAGTCCGGCCCGTTTCGCCCGGCTGGAAGAGCGCCTCTACCTGGCGGGGTACGGGCCAGAGCGTCTGCCCGCGCACGCCCCGGAGGCCGACTGGGCGGCCCTCTCTGCGCTGCATCTGCTTGGTCTGGCGGACGCGCCGCGTAATCCGGCGACCACGCCCGACCCGCTGACGCTGGCGGACCTGCGGGACACCGTACGGCGCGGCGCGGGGAGGAGGCGGCCTTCGTCACCCGGTACCGGGGGGAAATCGTGGCCTGCACGCGGCTGACCGGGCGCGGCCCCAGGGCCGAGAGTGAACAGACCGTGACCGCCCGTGCCCACCGGGGCCGGGGCCTCGCCACCGCCCTGAAGGCGCACGCGCTCGCCTGGGCGCAGGGGGAGGGCTTCACCCACGCCAGCACCGGCGGCACGGTGCTCAACCTGCCCATGCTGCGGGTCAACACCCGGCTGGGGTACGTCCCGGAAGCCCTGTGGGTGACCTGGGAACGTCGGCTGTAGCCGGGAAACTGGGGCCGCGCCGGGGCCGCCCTTCTCACTCCTGTCAGAGTCTGTTCAGAAAATAAAGCTTATCTTAAGGCCATGTCGCCCCTGACCCTCCAGGAACTGGTCGCCTACTTCTCCCACGCGCAGCAGGGCACCGGGCGCACCTACCAGGACATCGACTTCGTGCGCCTGATCGACGAGCTGGGGCTGGAGCAGGCCAACGCCCTGCGCCACGAGATCGTGCAGCAACTCGCCGGAGGCCGCCTGCTTCAGGTGATCCAGGCCGAACTCGCCGCCTGAAGCCGCCACCCTTCCAGAAAAACCCCTGCCCCGCTCCGGCGGGGTTTTTGCGGTCCGGGAGGGGAGGCTAGTTCCGGGGCGGACCGGCTTTCGGGCGGTACTGGTTCAGGCCGCCCGCTTTGCCGAACTCGGCCTGGAGGAGCGCCAGCGCCTGGGCGGGTCTGCTCTTCGGATCGCCGGGCAGGGTGCGGGCGTAGAACTCCAGCGCGTCGGGGAAGCCGTCGCCGTCCGCGTCGGCCCCCTCCTCCAGCACGGCGAAGAGGACGGCGCCGAACTTCGCGGTGGGCTGCTCGCGAAAACCCGCGCGCAGGCGCTCGCCAAAAGCGTTCCAGCCCTGACCGCCCTGGGGCCGGGTGTGGCAGGTCACGCAGGGCATCACCTTGCCCGACAGCTGCCACAGCGGGTCGTCTTTGTCGTGGCCGAGCTGCTGGGCCGCCTGGGTGCGGTATTTGGGCAGGCCCAGCGCGGCGGGCGCGGAGAGGAGCACCAGCCCGGCGAGCAGCGCGGCGCCCAGCCTGACCTGCGGGTTGGGCGTCAAGCGAGCCACGGCGGCCCCGCGAAGTCGCCGCGCAGGATCTCGCGGGCGTCGAGGCCCAGCCAGCCGGTCAGCGCTCCGGCGTACACGCCCCGGAAATCCTGCCGGTACTTGATGTCGCCGTCCGCGAGGTCTTCCAGATCGGGGCTGCTGCCGTGGACGCCACCCCTCACCCCCTGGCCGAGGGCGAACATCACGCTGCCCTGGCCGTGGTCGGTGCCCGCGCTGGCGTTCTCGGCCACCCGGCGCCCGAACTCGGAAAAACCCATCACCAGCACCCGGTCCGCGAGGCCCTGCGCCTCCAGATCAGCCTGGAAGGCGGCGAGGCCCGAGGCGAGCTGAGCGAGCAGCTCGTCCTGCTCGGCGCGCTGCCCGGCGTGGGTGTCGAAGCCGCCCAGCGAGACGTACAGCACCCGCTGCCCAGTTCCGGCGGCGATCAATCGGGCGGCGTCGCGCAGCTGGGACGCGAACCGGCCCCCAGGATACTTGGCGCCTGCCTTGTACTTGGACACGTTCTTCTGCACCGCCCCGGTGTTGGCGAGCATCCGGCGGGTGGCCTCCCCCAGGTAGGCGGCCTCGCCCGTGCGCGGGGCGCCCAGCATCTGCCCGAAGGCCCCTTCCAGCCCCGCCGGGAGTTTCACCTGAAAGCTGTCCACCGAGTCGATGCTGGGCAGGCTGAACTCGGACGCCCGCAGCGCCTGCGGGGCCACGCCCCCGAGGTTCGAGGCGCAGAAGGGGTCCCCGATCTGCTCGGCAATCCGCCCGATCCAGCCTTCCGCCTGCGCCTGGGTGGGGTCGGCGGTGTGCCAGATCGCCATGGAGGCGAAGTGCGACCGCGTGGGGTTGGGGTAGCCCACGTTCTCCATCCAGGCGAGGTGTCCGGCGTCCCACAGGCCCGTCAGGGGCTTCAGCGCCGGGTGCATCCCCAGGTCAGGCGTCAGCGTCAGCACGTCCTTTTTGGGGATGGCGATGTTGGGCCGCGCGGCGTAGTACGCGCCGTTGGAGTAGGGCACCAGGGTATTGAGGCCGTCGTTGCCGCCGGTGAGCTGCACCACGACGAGCGTCTTGCCGCTCGCCCCGCCCGGCTGGGTCGCCGCCCGCGCCAGGAAGCCGGGCATCCCGCTGGTGGCGGCCACCGCCAGCGCGGAGTATTTCAGGAAGTCACGTCGGTCCAGGGTCATGGGGTACCTCTCGGAAGGGAGCAGCGTGTGCCCGCTCAGGCGAGCTGGAATTCGGGGCTGATTAAAGTCAGGTAGGTGCGCTGCTTGGGGCTGAGGCCGCCGAGCGCCCCCTGAAGCGGCGAGCGCTCCTGGCCCAGCAGGGCGAGCGGGGTGGGCTGTTCGCGGAGCGCCGGGGCCGTGCCCCCCAGCGTCAGGGCCGCCGCGACCTGCATCCGCCCCAGCAGGGTGGAGTCGTTGATCCACTCGCGGCCCCCGTCCCAGCCCTTCACGGTGTCGGGTTCCAGCAGCAACTGGCCCAGGCGCCCGGCCGTCTGGGCGAGGTTCAGAATCTGTTTGGCCTCCAGCCTCGGCTGCCCCAGCGTCCGCACCGCCCCCACGATGAACTCGACCGGGCTGCGGATGATCGCCGCGCGGCGGGCGTAAAAAGCCTCGCTGGCGAGCAGTTCCTCCAGCACGGCGCGGACGCTCCCGTTCGTGCGCCGGAAGGTCTCGGCGCTGCCCGCCACCGCCGCCTCGTCGGGCGTGTCGGCCACGAAGGCGCGGTGCAGCTTGCGCGCCACGAACAGGGCTGTCTGCGGATGGGTCGCCGCGAGGCGGACCACGTCCTCGCCGCCGAGGTTCCCCGCCCGGCCTAGGTAGGCTTTGCGGCCCGCGTCATGCTGACCGGGGCGAAAGACGAAGCGCGGTTCTTCCAGAAAGCGGTCGTTGCCGCGCCCGCCCTCGAAAGTCCACCCCGTCAGCGCCCGCGCCCCCTCGCGCACGTCCTCCTCGCTGTAATTGGGCCGTCCCGGCGTGCCGAGGCCGGTCGTGAACAGTTCCAGCAGCTCGCGGCTGAAGTTCTCGTTGGGCTTGCCCTTGCGGTTCTGGTCGTTGTCGAGGTACCGCAGCATCGCGGGGTGCCGGGCCACGTCGAGCGTGAAGGCCGCGAAGTTGTCGGAAGCCGCGTGGCGCCGCAGCAGCGCCAGATACCCGGTCAGCATGGGTACGTTCCGCACCTTGTCGGTGCCGATCACGAAATGGTTGCTCCAGGTCAGGGCCAGCCGCTCGCGCAGGGGGTGGGGACCGTAGAGCAGTTCGTACAGCCACGCGCCGCGCACGAGCTGCGCTCCGGCGCCGGGGCGGGCCGCCTGCGCCGGGTCGAAGGGATTGCCGGGCGCGGTCTCGTTGCCGAAGGAGAGAAGGTCGCGGGCGACCTCGCGGGCCTCCCGGCCGACGAGCGCGCGAATCTGGGCGTCGGTCGCGCCGAAGGCGGTGCGCCGCAGCAGGTGCGCGGCGTCCTCAGGGGTGAGCTTGCGGGAAAGGGGGGTCAGGGGCATGGGGTCTCCAGAAGGCGGGGAAAAGCAGGGGACTTCTCGGCTTACTGCCCTTTGGAGTCGGGCGAGGCCAGCAAAGTTCCCAGCCGCGCCTCCTCGACCCCGCGCACCCCGGCGAGGGCCGAGCGCAGCGGCGCGTCCGGCAGGTTGCCGACCAGCCACACGAAGCGGCGCCCGCCCCCGCTCCCGACCCGCCGCGAGACAACGCCCGGCGCGGCGCGCACGTCTCTCGGGGCAAGCACCAGCGCGAGTACGTTGGCGCCGTCGCTGAGGGTGACCTCCAGCCCGCCCCCCGCGCGGGGTCCGGCGGCGGTAGGCGTGAAGCCGGGCGGAAAGCGCAGCCCCGGCAGCGCGGCCAGGACGGCGGCGCGCAGTCCGGGGGGAACGGGCGGTACTCCGGCCTGCACCCGCGCCAGCTCTGAACCCACTGCGCTGAAGGCGGCGCGGCGGGCCAGCGTGCCCCCTGGCATCCGCTCCTCGAAGGCCAGCGGCACGTTCCAGGCGCGGTCCACCCACAGCGTCCAGCGGGCGGCCTGCCCGACCTTCGGCACGAGGTCGAAGCGGGTCACGTCCCGCCCCGCGACGGTGGCCGGGGCCGGGGCGCGGGTCACCCTGAAATGCTGGGCGATCAACCCGGGGCGGAAGGGCACGGCCGGGAGCGCCCGCGCCGTGCGGGTGGGCACCGCGCGCGGCGGAAAGAAGACGCTGACATCCACCGTGCCGCGCGCCGCCCGCGTGCGTGCCTGCCGCAGCGCCGCCGTCAGCTCGTCCAGAGGGCTGACCCCACTGGCCTCCTGGGTCTGCCCCTGGGCCTGGGCCGGACCCGCGAGGAGCAGCGCGCCCAGCCACGCGGATGCGGCAAAGCGCCTCACCACCCCTCCCCCAGGGCGCCCTGGTAGGCGTCGTAGGCCGCGCTCGCGGGCAGGGCCGGGGCCGCCGGGGGCCGCAGCACCAGCGCGCCCGTCAGCACGGCGGCGCAGGCGAGCAGGGCGGGCCAGCCCCGGGTAGGCTGGCCCCGGGCCAGGCGCGGCCGGGGCGCAGGCGTGGGGGGCACCGCCCCGGCCCGCCAGCGGCTCAGGAAACGGTCGGCGGCCCCGGCGTCGGCGGGCGTCTCCTCGCGGGCCTGGGCAAAGAGGTCGTCGAGTTCGCGGTCGTTCATGGTCGGGTCCTCCAGCATCCTGTTCGGGGGGATGGTCCTGGGGTCATGGCGTGACCCCGGCGCCGCTGAGCAGCCCACGCAGCGCCGCGCGGCCCCGGTGGAGGCGGCTCTTGACGGTGCCTGGCTCCACGCCCAGCACCCCCGCGATCTCGGCGTAGTCCAGGCCCCCCAGTTCGCGCAGGGTCACGGCGTCACGCTGCTCGGGCGGCAGCTGGCGCAAGGCCCAGGCCAGCCGGGCGCGCAGGTCGGCCTGCTCCCCGGCCCGCACCGGGCTGTGGGGCGAGGCGGGTTCGGGGGCCTCGTCCAGCGGCAGATGGGAGCGCGCCGCCAGCGCCCGGTGACAGGCGTTGAGGGTGATCCGGTGCAGCCAGGTCGTGAACTGCGCCCCCGCGCGAAAACCGGCCAGATGGCGGTACACGCTGATCCACACCTCCTGCACCACGTCGTCGGCGGCGCCCGGCCCCACCATCCCCGCCGCCACCCGGTGAATCCGGGGCGAGTGCCGCCGCACCAGCGCCTCGAAGGCCGCCTCCCGGTGGGGGCCGGGGTGCGCCGCCAGCGGCACGAGTTGGGGGTCGGTGAGGGTGTTCAACGGCGCCTCACAGGGTAGGAGTCAGGGGGAGGGCAAAAAGTTCCCGGCTGGCCGCTGCCCCGCCGGGCATTCAGCTTCGGCCCCCGGCTTCGTGGCAGAGCTGCACCGAACATCCGCCCCATGTTCAGAAGCCAGCGTCCTCCTCTGGCGGCTGGCCGCCGCTTTTTCTACCTTGAACTTTACTTTTAGTCATGCCTAAAATAAAAGCATGACCCCCCGCACGCTCTCGCCCTCTGCCGAGGACTATCTCAAACACCTGTATGTGCTGGGCCAGCGCGGCAAGGTGAACACGCAGGCGCTGGCCGGGGCGCTGGGCGTGGTGCCTGCCAGCGCGACCGGAATGCTGCGCAAGCTGCACGAGCAGGGGCTGGTCGACCACGCGCCGTACCAGGGCGCGGAGCTGACCAGCGAGGGCCAGCAGGCCGCGCTGGAGGTGCTGCGTCACCACCGCCTGCTCGAACTCTTCCTGCACCGGGCGCTGGGCGTGCCGCTCGACGAGGTCCACGAGGAGGCCGAGCGGCTGGAGCACGCGCTGTCCGAGCGGCTCGAAGCCCGCATCGCCGCGTGGCTGGGCGACCCCACCTTCGACCCGCACGGGGACCCCATCCCGACCCTGGAGGGCGAGCTGCCCGCCCGCGCCGAGCGCCGCCTCTCGCAGCTCGCGCCGGGCGAGGCCGCCACCGTGGCCCGGGTGCCCGACGGCGACCCCGCGCAACTGCGGGCGCTGGTGGCGGCGGGCCTGACGCCGGGCGCGGCCCTCACGCTGCGGCAGGTGGACGCGGCGCTGGGCACGCTGACGGTCGAACTGGCCGCAGGCCGGCCGCTCACGCTGGCGCTGGGTGTGGCCGCACAGGTGCAGGTTCACGCGGAACACCGTCACGAGGACAGCAACCCCGGGGACCCGGCATGAGGCGCTGGCTCACGCCGCTGGCCGCCCTCTCCCTGACCGCCTGCGCCTCGCCCCCCACCGCGCGCGAGGACGGCCGGGTGCAGGTCGTGACCACCGTGAACATGATCAGCGACCTCGCCTCCCAGATCGGCGGCGAGCGGGTGAGGGTGACCGGGCTGATGGGGCCGGGCGTCGATCCGCACCTCTACAAGGCGTCGGCGGGCGACGTGCGCCGTCTGGCGGGCGCGGACCTGGTGCTGTACGGCGGCCTGCATCTGGAGGGCAAGATGGTGGACATCCTGGCCGCCCTGAATGCCCGGGTGCCCAGCGTGGCCGTCTCAGAGGCCATTCCGGAGGAGAAGCTGCTGGGGCTGGGCGGCGCCCACGACCCCCACGTCTGGTTCGACCCGACCCTGTGGGCCTACGCCGCGCGCGCGACCGCGGAGGCGCTGACGCGGGTGGACCCCGCCGGGCGGGAGCTGTACGCGGCGAACCTCAACCGTTACCTGGGCGAGCTGGCCGACCTCGACCGCTGGACCGCCGCGCAGTTCCGTACGGTGCCCCAGCGGCAGCGGGTCCTCGTGACCGCCCACGACGCCTTCGGCTACCTGTCGCGGCGCTACGGGGTGGAGGTGCAGGGGCTTCAGGGCATCAGCACCGTGGCGGAGGCGGGGGGGCAGCGGGTGCGCGCGCTGGCGCAGTTTCTGGACGAGCGCGGCGTGAAGGCCGTCTTTGTCGAGTCCACCGTCTCGCCGCGCACGGTGCAGGCGGTGCGCGAGGCGGCCCGCGCCCGGGGCCATACGGTCGACCTCGGCGGGCAGCTGTACGCCGACGCCGCCGGGGAGGCCGGCACGCCCGAAGGCACCTACCTGGGCATGGTGCGCCACAACGTCGAGACCATCGTGGAGGCCTTGAAATGACCGTCACCCTGCCCTCGTCCCCTGCCGCCGCGCGGGTGGACACGGCCCTGCCACCGCTCGCCCTGCGCGGCCTGAGCGTGGCCTACCAGGAACAGCCCGCCGTCTGGAACGTCTCCCTGGAGGTGCCCGCCGCTTCTCTCACCGCGATCATCGGCCCCAACGGGGCAGGCAAGAGCACGCTGCTCAAGGCCGCGCTGGGGCTGGTGCCCCGGCTCTCGGGCGAGGCGCGCTTTTTCGGGGAGCCGCTCGCGCGGGTGCGCCGCCGGGTTGCCTACGTGCCGCAGCGCACCAGTGTGGACTGGGACTTTCCGGCGAACGCGCTCGACGTGGTCACGATGGGCCTCTACGGGCGACTGGGCTGGCTGCGGCGGGCCGGGCAGCGCGAGCGGGCGGCGGCGCTGGGCTGCCTGGAGCGGGTCGGCATGGCCGACTTCGCCGGGCGGCAGATCAGCGAACTCTCGGGCGGGCAGCAGCAGCGGGTGTTCCTGGCCCGCGCACTGGCGCAGGAGGCCGACCTGACCTTCATGGACGAACCCTTCGCGGGGGTGGACGCCGTGACCGAGCGGGCCATCGTGGACGTGCTGCGGGACCTGCGGGCGCAGGGGCGCACGGTGGTCGCCGTCCACCACGACCTCGACACCGTGCGGGACTACTTCGACCGGGTGGCGCTGCTGAACGTGCAGCTGGTGAGCAGCGGACCGACCGACACGGCCTTCACGCCCGCCGCCCTGCGCGCCGCCTACGGGGAGCGGCATGGAGCGCTGGCCGCCGCGCTGGCAGGAGACTGATGACGCCCCTGGACTTTTTCACCGACTACACCCTGCGAAATATCGTGCTGGGGTCGGCGCTGCTGGGGCTGGTCGCGGGCACGCTGGGGTCGTTCAGCGTGCTGCGCCGCCAGAGCCTGATCGGCGACACGGTCGCGCACGCCGCGCTGCCGGGCATCTGCGCGGCCTTTCTGCTCACCGGCACCCGCGACACGCTGGGGCTGCTGGTCGGCGGGGGCCTCTCGGGGCTGGCCGCCTCGCTGCTGGCGCTCGCCATCCTCCGGTACAGCCGCCTGAAGGAGGACGCCGCGCTGGGCGTGACCTTCAGCGCCTTTTTCGGGGTGGGGATCGCGCTGCTCACCGCCATTCAGCAGGGCGGCAACGCCGCGCAGGCGGGGCTGGAGGGCTTCCTGTTCGGGCAGGCCGCCGGACTGACCGCCGGGGACATGACCCGCTTCGCGGTGCTGGGGGCGCTGGCGCTGGGCACGGTGGCGCTGGCCCACAAGGAACTCAAGGTCGCGCTGTTCGACCCCGCCTTCGCCGCCGTGCAGGGCTGGCCGGTGGGCGGGCTAACCGCCCTCTCGACCGCGCTGACCGTGCTCGCGGTGATGCTGGGCCTCCAGACCGTGGGCGTGGTCCTGATGGCCACGATGCTGATCGCCCCCGCCGTCGCCGCCCGGCAGTGGACCCGCAGCCTGGGCGCGATGCTGACCCTGGCGGGCGTGTTCGGCGCCCTGAGCGGCGGGCTGGGCGCGGGCCTGAGCCTGGCGGTGGGCCAGGGGCTGCCCACCGGGGCCGTCACGGTGCTCACCGCCACCGCCCTGGCGCTGCTCTCGCTGCTGCTGGCGCCGGGCCGGGGATTGATCGCGGGGCTGCTGCACGGGCGGCGGGTCCGTGCCCGGCTGCTGGGCGAGCTGAGGAGGGAAGGACCATGACCCCGCTCCCGCTGAACTTCGATCTGGTGATCGTGGTGACGGCCGTGCTGGTCGCCTGGGCCTGCGGGCTGCTGGGCCTCTTTCTGGTGCTGCGGCGCGAGGCGCTGCTCAGCGACGCGATCAGCCACGCGGCGCTGCCCGGCATCGTGGCGGGGTACTGGGTGACCGGGGGCAGCCTCGCCACCCTGCCCGCCCTGGTCGGCGCGGCGCTCTCGGGCCTGCTGACGGTGGGCCTCACAGCCCTCTTGACCCGCAGCGGGCGCGTGAAGGCCGACGCGGCGCTGGGACTGGTCTTTCCGGCCCTTTTCGCCGCCGGGGTGATCGCGGTCAGCCTGAACTACTCGCAGGTCCACCTCGACCTCGACGCCGTGCTGTACGGCGAGATCGCCTATACCCCCTTCCGCACCGGCTGGGGAGGGCTGCCGGTCGCCTGGCTGCTGCTGGGCGGGATGCTGGTGCTGAACGCCCTCTTCGTGGGCGGGCTGTTCAAGGAACTGCGCCTCTCCACCTTCGACCCCGGTCTGGCGCGCACGCTGGGCTTCTCGCCGGGGTTGCTGGGCGGGGCGCTGCTCACGCTGGTGGCGCTCACCACCGTCGCGGCTTTCGACTCGGTGGGCGCGGTGCTGGTCGTCGCCTTCATGATCGTGCCGCCCGCGACCGCGCTGCTGCTCACCCGGAGCCTGCGCCGGGCGCTGGCGCTCACGCTGGCAGCGGGGCTGGGGGCCAGCGTGCTCGGCTACGCGGTCGCCCTCTGGCTCGACGCCAGCATCACGGGCGTGATCGCAGGGGTGCTGGGCGTGCAGTTCATGCTGGCGCTGGTGGCCCAGGCGTGGCGGGCAAGAAGGGTGCGGGGGCGGGCGGTGCTGGGGGGTTGAAGGGTTCTTTGCTCGCCTCCCGTGCACCGCGTACCGTAGGTCCATGACCGACCGCGAACTCAACTTCGCCAAGACGATCCTGGAGGGGCGCGCCTACCGCGACGTGCCCGACGACGAGGTGCTGCGGGAAGCCGAGCGGCTGCTGTCGAGCTGGATGGCCGGGGAGACGCGCCTGGAGCGGCCCAAGCTCTACGACCACTACGCGCTGCTGTTCGCGGCCCTGCTGCGCCGCACCCGCGAGCTGGAGGAGCGGGTCGCGGCCCTGGAAGCCCGGGACCCCCGCCCGTGAGGGTCCGGGTCAAGGTCTGCGGCACCACCTCGGTCCATGACGCGGTGCTGGCCGCCGAGGCCGGGGCCGACGCGCTGGGCTTTATCTTCGCGCCGGGCAGCAAACGCCGGGTCACGCCGGAGGTGGCGCGGGGGGCGGGGCTGAACGTGGGGCCAGTCGTGGCGCGGGTCGGCGTCTTCCTGGGGCAGGGGCTGGACGAGGTGCTGCGGACGGCGGAGGCGGCGCGGGTGAGCACCGTACAACTGCACGGTCCTTTATCGGCCCTTTACCTGAGCGAGGTCGCCCGCTATCATCCCGTTCTGCGTGTGCTACGCCCCGCCGATCTGGCGGAGCCGGACGCGCTGGAAGCCCTCGCGCAGCCGGGCGTGACCCCCATGCTGGACGCCCCCGAGCCGGGTGGAGGGGTCCCCCTGGACTGGGCCGCGCTGCGCGAGGTCTTTCCGCCGGGGGCCTGGCTGGCCGGAGGGCTGGGGCCGCAGAACGTGGCGCAGGCGATCCGGGCGCTGCGCCCGGCCGGAGTGGACGCCGTGAGCCGCCTGGAAGCCCGCCCCGGAGTCAAGGACGCCGCGCAGGTGCAGGCCTTCGTGCAGGCCGCCCAGGGTGCCACCGACCCGAGTTATCCACAGTGAAACGCTGGGCTGTGGATAACTCCGGCGCGGTCTGTCCTGGACGTAATGCCGCCTGTCAATCCCGTGCCACACGATGAAAAGGTCCCCGCTGAGGTCGAGGGGGATTGGCCCTTCTCCACGCCTTATCCACAGGGGCTGTGGATAACCCTGTGGATAACTCCGGTCCCTGAAAAGCGCTGATCCTCACGTTTTCTCGTCTTCGCCGCGCTGGGGCGGCAGGCCGAACCACCCGGCGATCTGCTGCCCTCCCCCCACCACGTCGCGGGCCGCGCCGAGGTCCACCCCGACCCCGGCGAAGGGCACGCGGGCCAGGGTATGGGTCTTGACCCGCAGGTTTTCCAGGTTGCCGTGGTCGCTGCTGAGCACCACCCGGGCACCTGCCTCCAGCAGTCCGGTCAGCAGGGCGTCCACCCGGGTCAGGTAGGCCCGCCCGGCGGCCAGCACCCCGGGCGGCGTGGGGTCGCGGCCCTGGTGGCCCAGCAGGTCCCCGAACCACAGGTCCGCCACCAGCAGGTCGTGGTCGCGGGCGGCTTCGGCCAGCGCTTCGCCCAGCCGGGCCAGCGTGTCCGGGGGCGTGTGGGGCCGCCAGGGCGCGGCGTAGTCCAGACCCAGGGTGGCGGGCAACGGCGGCAACCCCGGCGGATTCAGCGCCAGGCCCGCCGCCTGAAAGGCGTAGGGAAAGCAGCCCACCCGGGGCCGCCGCACCGCCCTCTCCCCCGTCTGGGCCGCGAAATAGGCCGGGGGGTAGTGGTTGACCAGGGCCGCGCGCCCCCCCGCGCGCGTCAGGCGTCCCGGCAGGCCCCGGGCGCGCAGCAGGCGCTGAAGGGTCGGCCCCGGGTGCGGCCCGAAGTGTTCTCCCCGGCCCGGCTCGCCCATCTGCCGCACCGCGTCCTGCCCGGTCAGCCAGCAGGTCTGCCCGGTGCCCGACTGCGGCAGCCCCGGCACCCCCAGCGCCGCGTCGAGCGCCCGGCCTGCCCCGATCAGCGGGCGCAGGACCGGCAACTCGGTCTCCCACACCGATCCGGCGGGGGCGTCGGCGGGATGGCCCAGGCCGTCGAGTGCCAGCCACACCACGCCCGTCATGCCCGGAGTCTACGGGGTCCAGGGGGGCGGGGGACCGGGGGCCGCCGCGCCAGGGCGCCCGGCCCCCGGCAGGGTCCCCGACCGCTACACTCCCTCCATGACGGTTGTGCGTGTGGCGGCGGCGGCGTACCCGGTGGACCGGCTTCCCGACTGGGCCGCGTATCAGGCCAAGCTGGCAGGCTGGGTGGCGGACGCGGCCGGGCAGGGCGCCAGGCTGCTGGTCTTTCCCGAGTACGCGGCGCTGGAACTCATCGCCCTGCTGCCGCCCGAACTTCACCACGACATCCTGGGGATGCGGCCCGCCCTGCAAGCCCTGCTGCCCGGCTTCCTGGCGCTGCACGCCCGCCTGGCGCGCGAGCACGGCGTGGGCATCGTGGCGGGGAGTGTTCCGGTCGCGCAGGGCGGGGGCTTCGTGAACCGCGCCCACGTGTTCGGGCCGGACGGCACCCCGGCCCAGCAGGACAAGCTGCTGATGACCCGCTTCGAGGCCGAGGAGTGGGACATCGCGCCTGGCGAGGGCGTGCGGGTGTTCGAGTTGCCGCTGCCGGAGGGGGAGGTCCTGCGCTTCGGCGTGGCGATCTGCTACGACAGCGAGTTTCCGACCCTGGCCCGCAGGCTGGCGGAAGGCGGGGCCGAGCTGCTGGTCGTGCCGTCCTTTACGGGCGGCCGGGCCGGGTACACCCGCGTCCGGGTGGGGAGCATGGCCCGCGCGCTGGAAACCCAGGGCTACGCGGTCCACGCGCCCCTGATCGCGGACGCCGCCTGGACCTACGCGGTCGAGACGGCGGTGGGCGCCGCCGCCCTCTACGCCCCCGCCGACGATGGGCTGCCCGACAGCGGAATCGTGGCCGAGGGGGGCTGGAATGCGCCCGGCTGGCTGGTGGGCGACCTCGACCTGAGCCTGACGCGGCGGGTGCGCCGGGAGGGCCACGTCCTGAACTGGCGCGACCGCGCGGCGAGCGAGACCCGTCCCGGTCCCGCCGAGGTCGTCCGGCTGGCCGGGGCCGTGCGTGGCTGAGCCGTTCTTGCTGCGGCCGCTGACCCCCGCCGACGCTCCCGCCTACCGGGACGCGCGGCTCGCGGCGCTTCAGAGTGATCCCCTGGCCTTTATCACGACCGCCGCCGAGTTCGCGGGCCGGGCGCCCGGTGACGTGGCGGCGCAGCTGGAGGCCCGTGCGGACGCGGTCAGCCTCGGCGCCTGGTGGGGCGGCGACCTGGTCGGCCTGCTCTCGGTGGCGCGGGAGACGCGGCCCACGCTGGCGCACCGGGCGGCCATCTACGGCGTCTCGGTCGCGCGGGGGGCGCGGGGCCGGGGCTGCGGCGACGCGCTGCTGCGTGCTGGAATCGCCCACGCCCGCAGCTGGCCGGGCGTGACCTCGCTGCACCTCGGCGTCACCGAGACGCAGCACGCGGCCCGGCGCCTGTACGAGCGCGGCGGCTTTCAGGTCTGGGGTACCCAACCCGACGCGGTGCAGGACCCGGCGGGCCGGCACTACGCCGAGCACCACCTCTGGCTGCCGCTGTGAGGGCCGGGCGCGGCGACCGCTTCCGTCGTCGCCCACGGCCCAGGGTGAGCCGCGAGCGGCGTCTTCGCCCCGGTCGTGGTTTTCAAGGTAATGACCGGTTGTAGCGGTGGAGGAAGGGCCAAACCAGGGTTTCCAGGTGGACTTGGCTGCGGCTGAAGGCGAGGGATCGGCGCACCAGATGGGCCAATCTCAGGCGCAAGGTGGCATGGAAG